>DASXIK010000299.1:0-18281 GCA_036498025.1 Chthoniobacterales bacterium | reverse complement strand
ATTTCGGCGCGCGGATGTTTTGGGAATTCCTTCATCACGCGCTCGAAGGCAACCTCGCATTCGTCCCTGTCCCCGTCGGAAAAGCTGGCGGCGCCGATGGCGAACAGCCAGTTGGCCTTGATGGGTCCCTTCTCGCCTTCGGCTTTCTGGGCCACTCCCTTGAGATCGTTAGGCTCAGGCGCGCCGGCCAGCGGCTTCTCTTTGCCCAGGAGAACGCGCAAATCAGGATGTTGCACGCGCCAGAGAATGTAAGCGCGCGCCGCCTCCGGATTCTCCGCGGAAACCGCCACGGCGTCATGGATATCGTGCGCGATATTGCAGGCCAGGCGGTCGGCCGCGTAATGGGCGCGCGCCTGGGCGACCAAATCGTCGGCCGCTTTGAGCGATTGGGCCAACGGCTCCTTGCCTAGCCGGTTGGCCATCTCGGTTCCGGGCGTATTGATGTCCATCGGGCCCTCCGCCACTGGCACCGTGGACGTCTCGAGAAAAATCTCGCCGAACGATTTGGCCGGGAGAAGTTCGATGGTATCCGAAAGTTTGGCGGGATAATCGAACCAATCACCGCCAGTGGCATAGAGAGTGGCGCCGGAAGCCGAGAAGAGGATCGCGCAGGCTACAAGTTTCAGTTTAGCGGTCTCCATCGTGAGTCTCCCTTCAGGTTTCGGAATCGGTAGCGAGCATGGCCAAGATCAGTTCCCGGGGCCAGCTGAATCAGGCCGGTCTTCAGGGTTTGCCTGGCGCGCAGTTGACTGAAGACAAAGGCCACCCGGGTGGCGAAAGGAATGGTCACATGTTTGCCGTTGGCGGAACTCGTTACGCCGGCAAAATCTCCGGGCTCGGCCTCTCGAAAGACCGGCAAATCCGCCGCCAGTTCGACCGCATAACCACGCTCTTCTCCGTCACCGGAATGTAAACAGGGTTCCAGGTCCGCCGGGGTTTCGTTTTCCAGGATGCATGAATCGCCGGAAGCCGACGCGCGAAAAGTAAGCTGCGCTTGTGCGTCGCCCAGGTGCGACAGCTGCGAGACGGACCAACCGCTGGAGGCCGCGGAATCGGGCAGGCGAAAGAACGTGACGCCGGTGGCGGTGGTTTTTCGGACGGCTTCAATGGCAGAGCGGAGAGCGTCCCGGTCGGCCAGTCGAACGGCCAGTTGATCGTTCGTCTGCAAACGGGTGTTCGAGATGACGCAGGGAGCACGCGCGCGCCACAGGGTTGTGCCCAATTGCGATGGGGAAGCGAGCAGAAGATCCCGGCTCAAGCAGACCTCGTCCCAGTTCCAGTTACGGATCTGTCCGCGCGATTTGCCTTCGGCATTGTAAATGGTGAGCCGCGCAAAACTGGGAAGGCCGGCGTGCCACGGCTTTGCGCAAGCGGACCAGTCGCGCAGCATCCTGGCCATTTTCTCCGGATCGATGATGGGCTGTGGCTGGCCGTTGCGCAGGACGGGCTCGGCTTCGAAATCGTAGAGCATGGGGAACAACTCATCGACATTGTTCGCGAGCGGGCGCAGGCAATCCGCGCGGCTCCAGTGGGGCAGCGCCGTGATGCTCAGACGGGAAGTGGTCTTACGAATTTGGGCGAGCGCGCGGCCGTAATCGTCGAGCAGCCGATCTGGTGCGTCGTAGTCCAATTGGAGTTCGCCGGTCAACTTTCCCGCGGAAGCCAGAGCAGCGATCAGCGCCGCCAGCGAGGCTGGGGAAAAGGGTTGCGGCTCGCGCGAAACCAATCGGACTACCGGGATTATGTGAAGCGACCGGTTGCCTGTCGGCAGAGGGAAGCGCGCTTTCCAGCGCCAACTCTCGCTAGTGTTCTCGAGTTCGCCGATGTGCCAGTAAATCGTGTGCACGTCCTGGGCGGCTAACAGAGTCGCCTCTTCTTCGCTCAAAGGTTCTTCGCGCTGCCAGACCCAGTAGGAAAAGTCGAAAGGAAAGGCGGGCTCGGCCGACTGAAGCAGAGCGAATAGGGACAACAAGATGAGCCAACGGCGCAAACGCACTCGTGAATTGCGCTCCAGGCGAGCGGAGTGAGCAAGCGAAAACATCGCAACGAGCGGTTCTTCCTGTAGCTACGGCGCTCCTCGGCGCGCCGGAGCCTTGGCGTAGGAGGCTGTCGCCATGCCGGGTGGATCAGGCTGCATCGGCGTTCCACGAGCGTTGAAGGTTGACCGGGGTATGCCGCCCCACTATGTAAGCGGTTCCTTTTACGCCCATGCTCATCGTCATGAACGCCGGAGCCAGTGACTCCGAAATCGCTCATGTGGTTCGAATTGTCGAATCCCACGGGTTTCGTCCGCACGTCATGCCCGGAGCCACCCGCACGGCCATCGGCGTGACGGGGAACCAGGGGGCGGTGAACCTGAGCCATTTCGAGAATCTCCCCGGGGTGGCGGAGGCCATCCGCGTGACCAAACCGTATAAACTGATCACGCTCGATCTTCGGCCCGAGCGCACCGTGGTGAATGTTGGCGGCGCCAAGATCGGGGATGGTTCGCTGGCCATCATCGCAGGCCCGTGCGCCATCGAGAGCCGCGAGCAGGCCTTCGCAGTGGCGGAGAGTGTGGCTAAGACGGGCGCGAAATTCTTTCGGGGCGGCGCTTTCAAACCGCGCACTTCGCCTTATTCCTTCTCCGGCCTGGGGGAAGAAGCCTTCAGCATCCTCGACGACGTGCGCGACAAGCTGGGCCTCAAGATTGTGAGCGAAGCGCTCGATGAAGCGACCATGGACGTCATCGAGCGTCACGCCGATATGATTCAGATCGGTGCGCGTAACATGCAGAATTTTACCTTGCTCAAACGGGCGGGCCGCTCGCGTTTGCCCGTCCTGCTCAAGCGCGGCATGGCTGCGACCCTCGAGGAATGGCTGCTGGCGGCGGAATATGTCATGGCCGAGGGAAATTATCAGATTGTCCTGTGCGAGCGAGGCGTGCGCACTTTCGCGCAGCACACCCGCAACACGCTCGATCTGGCAGCGGTGCCGGCGGTTCGGCGCATTTCCCATCTGCCGGTGATTGTCGATGCGGCGCACGGAACCGGGCGCAGCTACATGGTGACACCACTGGCTCGCGCCGGCGTGGCCGTGGGCGCGGATGGCATCATGGTGGAAGTCCACGCCCGGCCGGATGAGGCTCTATCCGATGGGGCGCAGGCTTTGACGATCGGGGAATTCGAGCAGATGACGGGTGAGCTCGAGGCGATCCACAAGGTGATTGGCTAGAAGCGCCCCGACCCGCCTTCGCGCGGCTACGGCGCGGCAAGCAGAGCGGGGCGGCTACAGCAGCGGATTGTAGCCACGGCGCTCTGCCTGCCACGCCATAGTTGTGCGACGGCGGGTCGCCGTGTTCCTAGACTCGCAGAAAATTCGCCAGCAGGTTTTTTCCTTCCGCTGTCAGAATCGATTCCGGATGAAATTGCACGCCGTGAATGGGGAATTCCCGATGTTGCAGGCCCATGATCTCGCCGTCATCAGCGGTGGCGGTGATTTCCAGTGTTTCGGGGAAGGACTCGAGCTTGACCACCAGCGAATGATACCGGGTGGCTTCGAGCGGCTGGGGCAGGCCCTGAAAGACTCCGCGGTTCGCATGCTGGATGAGCGACGTTTTTCCGTGCATCAATTTTTCGGCGCGGACGACGTCTCCGCCAAAGACCTGGGCGATACATTGATGCCCGAGGCAGACACCGAGGATGGGAATCTCCTCGCCCAGTTCTGTGATCACCTCCGGACAAATGCCTGTGTTTTCCGGACGGCCTGGTCCCGGTGAAATGCAGATCCGTTCGGGGCGCAGGCTCCTGATCTCCTCGACAGAAATGGCGTCGTTCCGCCTAACGACCACTTCCGCGCCCAGCTCACCGAAGTATTGGACGAGATTGTAGGTAAACGAATCGTAATTATCGATGACCAGCAGTTTCATTGATCCATTCGACGGGCGCGGACGACCGCCTCCAGCATGGCTTTTCCCTTGTTGACGCACTCGTCATACTCGCGACCGGGGTCGGAATCGGCCACGATTCCCGCCCCGGTTTGCCAATAGGCTTTCCCGTCCTTGAGCACAATTGATCGCAGGGCGATACAACTGTCGAGCGAGCCATCGAAGCCAAAGTAGCCGACAATTCCCGAGTAAAAACCGCGCCGGCTCTTCTCGAGCTGCCCAATGATCTGCATGGCTCGCACTTTGGGCGCGCCGGAGACGGTGCCCGCCGGAAACGTGGCGCGCATGGCATCGAAGGCCGTCCGGCCTTCGCCCAGTTGACCGACCACGTGGGAAACGATGTGCATGACGTGGCTATAACGCTCGATCACCATTTGTTCGGTCACGCGCACGCTGCCGCACGCCGCCACGCGTCCGACATCGTTCCGGCCGAGATCGATCAGCATGACATGCTCGGCGCGCTCTTTCGGGTCGGCTAACAATTCCGCGGCCAACCTTTCGTCCTCGGATGGATCCCGGCCGCGCGGCCGGGTGCCGGCAATGGGCCGGATCTCCACCACGCGCTCGCGCACGCGCACGTGCACTTCCGGCGAGCTGCCCACGGCAGTGAAATCATCGCCGAAGTGGAGGAGAAACATATAGGGCGACGGATTGCCGAAGCGGAGGCACCGGTAAAGATCCAGGGGATTGTCCGCGAAATCGGTTTCGAAACGCTGGGATAAAACCACCTGGAAAATGTCACCGGCGCCGATGAGCTCCGTGCCTTCCCGCACCATGGTTTCGAATTCCGGGCGCATGGTGTTGCTGCGCGCCGCGGGCAGCTGCTCAATGCGGGCGGCGGAAATTTCGCGGAGAGCGACCGGCTTCTGCAGACGGCCCAGCACGGTGGTTAGGCGCGCCTGCGCGGCGGCATAGGCCGTTTCCGCCTGGCCCGGATCGGCCACGGACGCGTTGGTCACGAGTCGCAGTCTTCTGAAGCGATGATCGAAAACAATGAGCGTGCGAGCGATGACGAACATCATCTCCGGGACCTGGAGATCGTCGCGTGCATGCAGTTTTACGGTAGGCTCAAAAAAGGGCACCACGTCGAAGCCGACGTAGCCGACGGCGCCCCCCACGAAATGGGGAATGTCCGGCGAGGGCACGAATTGAAACTTTGCCATGGCCGTTTCCAGCTCGGCCAGCGGATCGCGCCTCGTCGGGAAGGTCCGGGTCACGCCTTCTTCGGTCAGGGAAATGGTGCTGCCGTTGCTCTGGAATTTCAGAATGGGGTCGAGACCGATAAAGGAAAATCGCCCGGATTGCTCGTTGGTTTCGGCGGATTCGAAGAGGAAGCAGTACTCCCCGTCGTCCTGGATCTTGGCGAAAGCGGAGATGGGTGTCTCGTTATCGGCCACAATGTCGATCACCACGGGAATGAGATTCCCCTGGCGGGCAAGCTCGCGGAACTGATCGAGCGATGGAGTGACGGTCATGGAAGTGGCGCAGCCAGGTTTGGGAGGCTCAAGAGGTTTTTTAGGTTTCTTGGGGGCTTCGAAGCAAACGCTCAACGTCCAACGCTTAACGCTCAACGTCCAAGTCAGAAGCGCGTGGTGGCGCGGTCAGAACATCGGTAACACTTTTGGGTCAGAACATGGGTAATACTTGTTCTATCATTGGTTACACTTCTTCGTAATGATTTTTTGTTGGGGCGCTTGCCGGGGACCCCCGAAGGGAAACGCTCCAGACTCCCCTGACGGCAGGGAGCCCCGGCAAACCCCAGGCGGGGCCAGCGGCGTGGCGTCGGCCGCACGCTGGACCCATGAATCCGGCCGGAGAATATTAGATCTTGCGCGCTTGACTGGCCTGCCGATTATTTCTCCCTCTCCTGATTGCGGGTGTAGCTCAGTGGTAGAGCATCTCGTTGCCAACGAGAATGTCGAGGGTTCGAACCCCTTCACCCGCTCCAACTCACGCAAGAAAGGAGCAAATCGTGACCGATCCCAAATACGCGGCATTCACGGCGCTCGACCCGCTCTTCGCCATCGTCCAGCAGGGTTTGGCCGGCCTGGTCGATGGCGAGCACTATTTAGACACCATCGCCGACGACGCGGAGTTCGAATTTCGATATCTTTTCCCCGGCTGGCCCCAGACACTTCGTGGTCGTGACGCCCTGATGGAACGCTATGCGAACTACGGCAACAACATCGTCCTCCACGGCGCTGACGCGCTCGTTGTGCACCGATCGCAGGACCCTCGGGTTGTCATCATCGAATACGATGTCCATGGTAAAACTGTCGCGACCGGCTCCTCCTACGACAACCGCTTCATCTCGGTCGTTACCATCGAGGGCCGAAAGATCGTGCACTGGCGGGACTATATGGACTCGCTGGCCGCCATGACTGCGCTTGGTCAGGTCCAGTAGCAACTGATGAAGAAACGACCCACAAAAGGCATTCTGGTCCAATTTCCGGAACCGGGCACGCGTGCGGCCAATGCCTTGAGCCAGTGCGAAGAATAGGGGAGATGTGCTTCCACGAGTCCCTATGACAGCGCAAATGCCAGCCGGAGCGGAATTAAAGGCGGAAATAAAGCCCGGCTTTGCCGAGATTCTGACGCCCGACGCGGTTGCCTTTGTCGCCAAACTGCAGCGCACGTTTGGCACCCGCCGCGAGGAAGCCCTGCGTCGGCGCGTGGAGCGGCAGGCCCGCTTTGACGCGGGTGAGATGCCGCATTTTTCGCCGGAGACCAGGCACATCCGGGAAGGTGATTGGACGTGCGCGGCTATTCCAAAGGATCTGCTGGATCGCCGCGTTGAAATCACCGGCCCGACCGATCGCAAAATGGTGATCAACGCTTTGAACTCAGGCGCTCGAATGTTCATGGCGGACTTTGAAGACGCCAACTCTCCGACCTGGACCAACATGATCGAGGGCCAGATCAATCTGCGGGATGCCATTCGCCGCACGATTCATTTCCAGAGTCCCGAGGGAAAACAGTATGAGTTAAACGAAAAAACGGCGGTTCTTCTGGTCCGTCCGCGTGGCTGGCATCTTGAAGAAAAACATTTGTTCATGGACGGCCGGCCGATAACGGGCGGTCTTTTCGACTTCGGCCTCTACTTTTTCCACAACGCGCGCGAGCTGCTCAAACGCGGAAGCGGCCCATATTTTTATTTGCCCAAGATGGAGAGCCATCTGGAAGCACGCATCTGGAATGATGTATTCAATTTTGCGCAAGATGAGCTTGGCATCCCACGCGGCACCATTCGCGCCACGGTTCTGAT
Source organism: Chthoniobacterales bacterium (assembly GCA_036498025.1). Classification (GTDB taxonomy): domain Bacteria; phylum Verrucomicrobiota; class Verrucomicrobiia; order Chthoniobacterales; family UBA10450; genus JBBRDU01. Next base: position 11,091 of record DASXIK010000299.1, on the reverse strand, counting down.
CGAAACCATCCCGGCTGCCTTTGAGATGGATGAAATCCTTTACGAATTGCGAGAACATTCGGCCGGACTGAATTGCGGACGCTGGGATTACATTTTCTCCTGCATCAAAAGATTCGCCCGCAAAAACGATTTCATTCTGGCCGATCGCGCCCTGGTCACCATGACGACGCATTTCATGCATTCTTATTCCCTGCTCTGCATTAAGACCTGTCATCGCCGCAACATTTTTGCCATGGGCGGAATGGCTGCGCAAATCCCGGTCAAGAATGATCCCAAAGCGAACGAGGAAGCCTTCGCCAAAGTCCGCGCCGACAAGGAACGCGAAGCCAAGGATGGTCATGACGGCACCTGGGTGGCGCACCCGGGAATGGTCGAGCTGGCGACGATTGCGTTCGACGCCATCATGAAAACGCCTAACCAAATAGACCGGAAGCGTGAGGACGTTCAAGTGACCGCGGTGGACCTGCTTGATTTCGGTCCGAGCGAGCCGATCACGGAGCAGGGGCTTCGCACGAACGTTTCCGTGGGCGTGCAGTACCTGGAGGCATGGCTGGGCGGCAGCGGCGCGGTTCCGCTTTTTAACCTGATGGAGGACGCAGCCACCGCTGAGATTTCGCGCGCGCAGATCTGGCAATGGATTCGACATCCCGGCGGTCGCCTGAACGATGGCCGAAAAGTGTCGAAAGAACTTTTCCAGGAAATCCTCCAGCAAGAACTGGGAAAAATTAAGGAGCGATTTGGGGATGAAAATTACGCGCGCCGAAGATTCGATCTGGCGCGCGAACTCTTCGAGAAAATCACGATAGAAGATGGATTCGCTGAATTTCTTACCCTGTCGGCCTACGAGCATTTGAACTAATATGAAAACGAATTCTGATAACGGTCGATTTGCCGGTGTGACCCGCCCCTATTCCCAACAGGACGTGGAACGTTTGCGCGGCAGTGTTGCCATCGAGCACACGCTGGCCCGCCGGGGCGCCGAAAAATTGTGGACGCTTTTGCACACGGAAGATTTTGTGGCGGCCTTGGGAGCGCTCACTGGAAACCAGGCGGTGCAGCAAGTCCGGGCCGGATTGAAGGCGATTTACCTGAGCGGCTGGCAGGTGGCGGCTGACGCTAATCTGGCGGGTCATATGTACCCGGACCAAAGTTTATAACCGGCCAACAGCGTGCCGGCGGTCGTGAAACGCATCAACAACGCGCTGCAACGCGCCGATCAGATCCATCATGCCGAAGGGCAAACCGACATTGACTGGTTTGCCCCGATCGTGGCCGACGCGGAAGCCGGATTCGGAGGACCGCTTAACGTTTTTGAACTGGTCAAGGCGATGATCGAAGCGGGCGCCGCGGGTGTTCATCTGGAAGATCAGCTGGCCAGCGAAAAGAAGTGCGGTCACATGGGCGGCAAAGTTTTGATTCCAACTCGCCAGGCCATCGCCCATCTGGTGGCGGCGCGACTGGCGGCGGATGTTTCGGGTGTCCCGACATTGATTGTGGCTCGGACGGACGCGAACAGCGCGGCCCTGCTAACGACCGACGCGGACGAACGTGATCATCCCTTCCTTGTCGGTGAGCGCACGCCGGAAGGGTTTTTCCGCGTGCGCGCCGGCCTCGACCAGGCAATTGCGCGCGGGACTAGTTATGCTCCTTACGCCGATTTGATCTGGTGTGAAACGAGCACGCCCAACCTGGACGAAGCGCGTTGTTTCGCCGAAGCGGTGCAAGATAATTTTCCGGAGAAGCTGCTCGCCTACAATTGTTCGCCCTCCTTCAACTGGAGGAAGAAATTGGATAGCGCGACGATCGCGAAATTCCAACGTGAGCTCGCCGCCATGGGATATAAGTTTCAGTTTGTGACCCTGGCCGGATTTCACGCGCTCAATCATTCCATGTTTACCCTGGCGCGCGGATATCGCGATCGCGGCATGGCCGCTTATTCCGAATTACAGGAAGCGGAGTTCGCTGCCGAAGCGGACGGTTACACGGCGACCAAACATCAACGGGAGGTCGGGACGGGTTACTTCGACGAGGTGGCGCAGGTGATCGCAGGGGGGCAGAGTTCGACCACGGCTCTGGCCGGATCGACTGAGCAGGAGCAATTTCACTGAGGTCACGGATGCAGTGTTGCCCCATCCGCGTCACGTTGCGAGGGGTGGGCACGGCGACAGAGCGCCGTGGCTACAGGAGGAGAGCGCTGTAGCCGCCCCGCTCTGCCGTGGCGTCTTTGCGGTGGATCAATTCTCAAGCCGCCCCGGCCCAGCCTTTAGAGTTGTGCCTGGGATCGGCCCGATGGAGTTTGAAAGCCCGGCCGCTCCTTCACCCGCGTTACGGCGCCCTACCAAAAACCCTCAAAAATGACCACTTTCTTGAATCCAAATTCCCCTCTAAGGGCATCTCACTACTGAGAGTTAAATTATGAAAAAATTGATTACCGCCCTTACCTGCTCCCTGGCCCTGGCCGCTGGAGCGCTTGCCCAAAGCCCGACGATGACGCCGGACGTCAGTCCTCAAGCCGCCTTGCCGGCGGCCTCCGCTTCGGCTTCGGCTTCACTTTCGCCGGCCGCCGCGGGGTCGAGCCTGGCCGACAAGATCCACAACAAGATCAACAAGAAGCTCAAGCAGCACAAAGGGGTGAACTTCCAAATAGGAGGGGACGAGGACTCGGCCGACTCCGAGAAGGGTCACTCGCATGGAGACCAGATCCCGGAAGAGGTCATCCCGCTGGTTGGGATCATTTTTGTCACGCTTTTTGGCGCACCAGTCCTGATCGTGGCCGTGATCATGTATTTCGGTTTTTCGAAGAATCGAATGATGCACAAGACCGTGCGCTTGATGGTGGAGAAAGGGCAACCGGTTCCGGAAGCCATCCTCAATCCGCCTCCGGCTGTGCGCCAGCGCTCCGATATGCGGCGTGGCGTGGTGCTGATGATGATCGGCCTTGGTTTGGTCATATTCCTCGGCGCGGTGAACGACTGGGAATCGGGATCCTGGGCCGTCGGAATCCTCCCGTTCCTCATCGGGCTCGGATACCTGCTCGTCTGGAAACTGGAAGGAAAAGGACATAATGAAAGCAAAGCAGACAACCCGCCGCCCCTGCCTTAACCTCGCGGCGTGGAGCTTACCGATGCGGACCTCGTTGCCCGGGTTCTGGTCGATGAAGACCAGCATGCCTTCAGCGAACTCGTCCGGCGGCACCAGTCGAGCGTGCGCGGTTTATTGCGCCAGCTTACTCGCACTGATTTTGCCCTGGCCGATGACCTCGCCCAGGAAGCTTTTCTGCGCGCCTACAAGCACATCCGCAGCTTTCGCGGGGAGGCCCGCTTTTCCACCTGGCTCTACCGGATCGCTTATAATGTTTTTCGCGAGGACGCGCGGCGCCGCAAGGAACTGGTGGGCATTGATGAAGAGGTCCTGCAGGCCCAACAGGATCCCCAGACCGTTGACCCCGCTTTAAGACACGACCTCATGCATGCCCTGAATCTTCTCCCGTTGCACGAGCGCTCGGCGGTTTTGCTTTGCTGCCAGAACGGTTTGTCGCATGATGAAGCCGCCAGAGTTCTCGACATTCCGCTCGGTACGGTTAAAACTAATGTGTTGCGCGGAAGAGAGAAGTTGAAGAAAACGCTGGCCGCCTGGGGAAATAACTAACTAATGGACGAGAAAGACGACATCGATTTGCTGGATCGCCAGTTGCGCGAGGCCGCGCCCTATATCGATGACGATGGTTTTACCCGACGGGTTCTTCAGCAATTGCCCGCTCGCCGGCCGCGGCCGCAGCTGTTTCGGGCGATCATCCTTCTGAGCATCACTTTGCTGGCCAGTATCCTGACTTATTTCCTGTCCGACGGCGGACGGTTTGTCACGGACGGCATCATGCGCATGGCAGGCATGTCGCCCGTGATGATTCTGGCCATTGGCGCGATTGCCGGCGTCTTCGTGATGGTTGCCGGAATGGCTGCCGCCATTTCTAAGACCCGCGAACTGCGGTCTTAGTGGTTGGGTAGGTGTGAAGTTTCAGCGGATTGTTCACGCGAAAACGGGCGAAATATCACGCTGATAGTCGCATGTTGCTCTGACTTGGACGTTGAGCGTTGGACGTTGAGCGTTTGCTTCAAAAGTCCCCCAAGAAACCTAAACAACCTCTCATCCCCGGCGTCGCGGGAGCTCCGCCCTCCATTCTCCAGGGCGCGCGCGAATCTTGCCCGCGGAGTGGACGGCGCAGCGCGACGCCCTACCTCTCCGAGAGGGCGCGCGCTTGGCTTACATCGGCGGTGATCTGCGCCTTCAGCGCCTCCACATTTTCGAATTTCATTTCCGGCCGCAGGTACTGCCGGAAACGAACTTCCATGTCCTGGCCATAGATATCGCGATCGAAGTCGAGCAAATGGATCTCCAAAGTCCGCTGCGGCTGGCCGCGGGCCACCGTCGGTCGCACGCCCAGGTTGATGACGCCATGGTAACAGGCGCCTTGCATTCTGGCCTCGGCAAAGTAGACCCCGTTAGGCGGGAATTGTTCGCTGTGCGCGCTCAGATTGGCCGTGGGAAAACCGATCTTGTTCCCGACGGCTTCACCATGCACGACCGTGCCCAGGATGGTGTACTCGCGCCCAAGCATGGCCGCCGCTGCCGAAAAATCGCCCTGCTCAATCGCCTGCCGGATGGCCGTGCTGCTGACCACCTGGCCTTGCAAACTCACCGGCGCAATTCCCACGACGTCGAAATGAAAGCGGCCGCCAAGTCTCTGCAGCAACTCGAGGTTGCCTGCGCGGCCCCGACCGAAGGACCACTCATGTCCCACGCAGATTTCCCGAAGCGGTCTCGAACTCTCGACCAGCCTGGTCACGAAATCTTCCGGGGCCGTGGCGGCGAACTCACGCGTAAAGTTGATCACCAGAAGGTGCGTCACGCCGAGCGCGCGAATCAGGGCCAGCTTATGCTCGGTGGCGGTGAGAAGGTGAGGGGCCCCGTCGGGACGCAGTACCTTGACGGGGTGCGGATCGAACGTGACCACCACCGGTGTGCCCCCGGCAGCCTGGGCGTGCCGCGCCGATGTGGAAATGACGGCCTGGTGGCCCAAATGCACGCCATCGAACACGCCAATCGCGAGAAAGAGCGGGCCGGGCAGAGCGGAGAGCTCGGAAATGGAATGAAGAATCTTCAAGGGCAAATGACGAATGACGAATGAGAAGGGAATGACGAATGACGAATGACGAATGACGAAGGAAGCCCGAATGACGAAGTCCGAATAGGCGCGCGGGCCATTTCTTTTCGGGCTTCGAGCTTCGTCATTATTTCGTCATTCGACATTCGTGCTTCGTCATTGTTTTCACGCTCCGCGCATGCGCGACACTTCCGGCAGAGTGAGCATGCGGCTGATAATCTCCTGGCGCGGAGCGTTCCATATTTCCTCGACCGTGATGGCACGATCCACGGCGAAGCGGCCGGATTTCGTGCGGCGCAGATTCTTGAGATGGGCGCCGCAACCAAGAGCCTCACCGATGTCATGCGCATAAGTGCGAACGTAGAAGCCCTTGCTGCAAAGAACGGTAAAGTCGATGTCCGGCAGAGCCACGCGGTCGATGGTGTGACGATAGACGTGGACGAGGCGCGGTTCGCGTTCCACCACCTTTCCCTGGCGCGCCAGTTTATAAAGAGGCACGCCGCCGTGCTTGATGGCGGAGACCATCGGAGGCATCTGGTAGAAATCACCGCGAAACTTGTCGAAAGCGGCGCGAATCTGCTCGTCGGTGAGAGCGGGCACGGGACGTTCCTCCACGGTCTCGCCTTCGCGGTCCTGCGTGCTGGTGCTGGTTCCCAGGGTCATTGTGCCCACGTATTCCTTGTCCTCGGCCATGAGCAGGTCCTGGATTTTCGTTCCCCGCCCGAGGGTGAGCAGGAGCAAACCGGTGGCAAGGGGATCGAGTGTCCCGCAATGACCCACCTTCTTAATTTCCAGCCGGCGGCGCACCAGGGCGACGACATCATGCGACGTCATGCCGTCGGCCTTGTCGACCAGGAGGACGCCGTCAGGAGTTGTGGCCAAGGACATGGCAAATCGCCTCCAGAACTTTTTCTTCCACTTCGGCGAGTGTGCCGCGCACGCGGGCGCCCGCCGCGAGCGTGTGCCCGCCGCCGCCGAACTGCTGGCAAATGGCGCAGACATCAACCTCCGGTTCCTTCGAACGCATGCTCACGCGCACCTTGCCGTCGGCCAGCTCCTCAAAAAACACCGCCACGATCACGCCCTCAATGGCGCGGATATGATCGATCAATCCCTCGTTATCCTCGGGCAGAACGCCGAGCTCGGCGGCGGTCTTCAGGCTCAGGCTGAAACTGGCCACCTTGCCGCCCGCCTCGAAGCGCATGGTCCGGAGCAATTCCCGCAGCAGCTCGATGCGGCGGCGCGGGTAACTCTCATAGAGCTGCTGACTCACGCGGCCAACGTCGACTCCGTAGGCCACCAGCTCCGCGGCAATGGCAAAAGTGCGGGCCGTGGTGTTAGAATATTGAAAGGAGCCGGTGTCGGTGGAGATGGCCACGAACAGGTTCTCCGCGATCTCCCGGTCGATGGCGAACTTTTCGGCCTTGAGCAGTTCGAAAAGAATCTGGCCGGTGGCGGGCGCAGCGGCATCGATGTAAACGAGATCGCCGTAGCCCGGATTGCTCGGATGATGATCGATATTGATGCAGACTTTGGATGAAGCCACCGCCTCAATGGCCGTGCCCATGCGATTTTGAATGGCGGTATCGAGCGCGACGACGACATCGACGGTTTCCTTCAACGCGGGCGGTTTGCTCAATAATTCGGCGCGCGGAAGGAAAGAATACTTTTGCAGCATGCCGTCTTCATTCCAGACGCGGACATCCTTGCCCATCTGCCGGAGGGAAAGAGCCATGGCCAGCTGGCTGCCGAGGGCATCGCCGTCGGGCCGCACGTGGCTGAGAACGGCGAAGCTCTGATGTTCGCGCAAGGCGCGGGCGATCTCGGCGAAATTGGACGAACTCATGAGCGCGTCGGGGCAGCCGCGCGTTGGCTCGCGGGCACGGCGTCTGCAAATATCGTGTTCACTTCTCGCTGCTCTTGGGTGTCTCGAGCTTTTGCAAAATTTCGAGGACCCGGGTGCCGCGCTCGATGGAATCGTCCAGATGAAAAACGAGGTGCGGGGTGTATTTCAAGACGACGTGTTTGGCCAGTTCCGCCTGGAGAATCGTGCGATGGGCCTCGAGTTTGGCCAGGACGCTGGCCTTGGGCTCGTTTCCGAGAACGCTGACAAAGACATGCGCGTTTTTCAGGTCGGGGGTGACGTCCACCTGGCTAATCGTGACCAGGGCGGAATCAAACGTCAGTTCGCGGACGAGGAGGACGCTGAGTTCGCGCTTAACGAGTTCGTTAACGCGCAGGAGTCGATGTTTCATGGAATGAGCGGTGGAGAAATGAGAGTTGGAGAATGGGAGTGATGGGCCATCGCTCCATCTCTCCACTACTCCATGGCTTTAGAGTTTCTGGGCGATTTGCTCGAGCTGGTAGCACTCGATGATATCGCCGACCTGGTATTCACTGAAGTCTCCCAGCTTGATGCCGCACTCCAGGCCGTTGCGGACCTCCTTCACGTCATCCTGGAACCGGCGCAGGGTGGAGAGGCCGCCATCATAAACCGGCTGGCGCCGGCGCAACACGCGGGCCCGCGCCGTCCGGGCAATGCGCCCGTCGGTGACCAGGCAACCGGCGACGATGCCGCGGCTCAACTGGAAAATCTGTTTCACTTCGGCGTGCCCGATGACGCTTTCGCGATGCTCCGGATCGAGCAACCCGGCCATGGCTTCCTTCAACTGATCGATTAACTCGTAGATGATGGAGTAAAGCTTTACCTGCACGACCTCGCGTTTGGCTGCGCCGACGGCCAGGCTTTCCACCTTGACGTTGAAGCCCACGACCACGGCGTTGGAAGCGCTGGCCAGCAGGATATCGTTCTCCGAAATCGGGCCGACGCCGCCGTGAATGATTTCCAGGTCGATTTTTTTGCTTTCGATCTGGTTGAGCGCGCCCACCAGGGCTTCGAGCGAACCCTGCACGTCCGTCTTCAGGACAATGCGCAAAACCTTCTTGCCGTCGGCCGCTTCCAGCAGCGTCTCCAGGGTGGCCCGCTGCGGGGTGGCGAGTTTGCCGGCGCGTTTCGCTTGCTGGCGCTCTTCGCTCAGGGCCTTGGCTTCGCGTTCCGATGCCATGACCAGGAGTTCATCGCCGGCGTTGGGCAGACCCGTTAGGCCGAGAACCTTCACCGGTGTGGATGGCCCCGCTTCCTTCACCTGATTTCCCTGATCGTCCATCAGCGACTTGACCTTTCCACTGAAGTCGCCGCAGATAAATGGATCGCCCACCTTCAAGGTGCCCATTTGCACAATGACCGTGGCGGTGGGACCGCGCCCGGCTTCCACCTGCGCTTCGATCACGGTGCCGCGCGGCTCGGCCGTGGGTGAGGCTTTCAAATCCATGACCTCGGCCTGCAGAAGCATCATCTCTAGAAGTTGATCAATATTTGTTCCTTTGGTGGCAGACACGGGAACAGTCACGGTTTTACCGCCCCAATCTTCTGGAGTCAGATCCTTGTCCTGCAGCTGCTTCTTGACCCGGTCGATATTGGCGCCCGGCAAATCAATCTTGTTAATGGCCACCATGATTTCCACGTGAGGCGCGGCCTTGGCGTGATTAATCGCCTCGATGGTTTGGGGCATGAGTCCATCGTCCGCCGCCACCACCAGCACAACAATGTCTGTCACCGAGGCCCCGCGCGCGCGCATCGCCGTGAAAGCGGCGTGGCCCGGCGTATCCAGGAAAGTGACCGATTGTCCTTTATATTCCACTCGGTAGGCGCCGATGTGCTGGGTAATCCCGCCGGCTTCGCCCGCCGCCACCCGCGTTTTGCGGATCGCGTCCATGAGAGATGTTTTGCCGTGATCGACGTGGCCCATGAAAGTGATGATGGGAGCGCGCGGTTTGAGTTCCTCTTTCTTCTCAATGACCGGAGGAGGAGGCGCGACGATGACCTGTTCGACTTTGTGGACTCCACCGCCCTTGAGGCGGACTTCCTTTTCCAGAATGAAGCCGTGCTTTTCGGCAATCTTGGTCGCGATGTCTGGCTCGATGGTCTGGTTCGGATTGACGAAAACATTGAAGTCGGCCATGAGCTCTTTGATGAGCTGGAAATTCTTCAACCCCAGTTCGATCGCCAGCTGGCGCACGACAATGGGCGGTTTGATATGGATGACGTTCTTCGCCTCTTCCTCCGCGCCGGCGGCACCGGCCTCTCCTTCTGCTGCGGTCACGGCCGGTTCCGGCACCGGCTCGGGCTCGGGCGCTTCCGGCGGTTTGGCCGCCACGGCCGGCGCTTCGAAGGAAGCGCGAATACGGGAAATCGGCGGCAGAATCGCGGTCTTGCGCCTGGCCTGGCTCTCCGGCGTCTTCTTTTGCGGCTTCTTCTCGTCGATCAGCGAAACGCTTTGCACATCCCGATGGGAGACGATGGGTTTGGGCGTCGCTTTTGCGACGGGCTCGGGTGCCGCGACTGGTTTGTCGGGAGCGGGTTTGGCTGCGGGCAATGGGCTGCTGCGAACCGGCTTCGGCTCCGGCAAAGCTTTCTTAGCGGGGGCGGCGGCTTTGGCCTTGGCGGCGGCCGGCTTGTCGGCAGGCGCGGCCTTCGAGGCCGTCTTGGAAGAGGCCACTTTTCGCGCTGCGTTTTTGCTGGTCGTCTTTGTAGGCATGCCTGTTTCTAAAATCTCTAAAATCTTCGCTCATGGCTCGAGCGGGGGTTAAGCCGGAGCCATATGATTACTGCGCCACCTTCTCCTGATGGACCGCGTCATGAATCTCCTGTGCTTTCGCTTCGTCCACACCCAAAATATCGACCAGATCCTTCACATCGGCGTCGCGTAAACCTTCCAAATTGGTAAAGCCGGATTTGACCAGGGTGACCGCCTGTTCCTGGGTAACGGGCAGGGCGGTGGCCAGCGTCTGCGCCGCCTGCGCGACCTTTTGCTCGACCGCGGTGGTGGCCGAGGTGTCCTTGTCGATGTTGATCTCCCAGCCCGTCAGGCGCGAGGTGAGCCGTGCGTTCTGGCCTTTCTTGCCGATGGCGAGCGAGAGCTGGTCTTCGTCGACGGAAATTTGCACGCTCTTTTTCTCCGTGTCGAACACCAGGTTTTTCACCTTGGCGGGTTTGAGCGCTTCCAGGACAAAGTCCTTCGGGTCAGAGCTCCAGCGGATGATATCGACCTTCTCGTTGTTGAGCTCGCGCACGATGTTTTTGACGCGCGACCCGCGCATGCCGACGCACGCGCCCACCGGGTCTACCTTGTCATTGGCGCTCCAGACCGCGATCTTGGTGCGGTAACCGGCTTCCCGGGCAATCCCGCGGATCTCCACGGTGCCGTCCGCGATTTCGCTGACTTCCAGCTCGAACAGGCGACGCACAAAATTTGGATGACTGCGCGAGACGATGATCTCGGGTCCGCGAATGCCGTTTTCCACCGCCACGACGTAGGCGCGCAGGCGATCGCCGATGTTGTAATCTTCCACCACCACGCGCTCACGCTGCGGCATGATGGCTTCGAATTTCCCGAGGTCGAGAATCACGTCCGAGCGATCGAAACGGCGCACCGTGCCGCTGACGATCTCGCCCGCGCGATCCTTGAACTCCTCGTAAATCATTTCCTTTTCAACCTGGCGGATGCGCTGCATCATCGCCTGCTTGGCGGTTTGCGCGGCGATGCGGCCGAAATTTCGCGGAGTCACTTCCACTTCCACGACATCGCCCACTTTGGCCTCGGCCTTGATCCGGCGCGCCTTGTTCACGTCGATTTCGTCCTGCGGATTTTCCACCTTCTCCACCACCATGAGGTTGGCCAGGGCGCGGATATCGCCGGTCTTGGGATCAATGTCGATGCGCAGCTCGCGCGCCGCGCCCACGCTCTTCTTCGAGGCCGAGAGCAGGGCATTGGAGACCGCCTCGAGAAGGATGTCGCGTTTGATCCCGCGCTCCCGCTCCAGGTAATCCAGCATGGCAATAAATTCCGCGTTCATAAAACATGCAGCCC
>DASXIK010000298.1:0-5527 GCA_036498025.1 Chthoniobacterales bacterium | reverse complement strand
CCGGCGGCGCCGCCGGCTCGGGCTCCACCGCGATGGAGCTGAGAATGGTCACGCTCAAGCGATTACCCATGCGCCCGTCCACCGCGGTCCCGAAAAGGATCTGCGTGTGATCGCGCACATGACGCCCCAGTTCCTGCATGAGAATTTCCACTTCGGACAAGGTCATGCCGGGTCCGCCCGCCACCTGCACGAGAACGTTGGCCGCGTCGCCCAGCATGCGGCCCTTGTCCATCAGCGGATTTTTCAAAGCCTGGGCAAGGGCATCGTGCGCCCGATTATCGGAATCGCTTTCGCCAAACCCAAAGAGGCAGCGGCCGTTCTGGCTGCGCAACACGGAGAGCAGATCGTCAAAGCCGATCCGGATCAGGCCCGGCCGCTGAATCAGGTTCACGATGGAGCGAACGCTCTGACTGATCATGACATCGGCCACGGCGAACGCCTGATGAATCCCGGCCTTGGGCGCGACCATGTCGCCCATGCGGTCGTTGTCGAAACAAATGACCGCGTTGGCCAATTCGTTCAGCCGATGGAGCGATTCCTGCGCCTGCGCGGCGCGGCGTTTGCCCTCGAACGAAAAAGGCAGGGTGGCGAAGACGATGACTAACGAGCCCGCTTCCCGCGCCAGTTGGGCCACGGCCGGGGCTGCGCCTGAACCGGTGCCGCCGCCGAGACCGGTGCAGATGAAAATCATCCGGGCATCAACCAGGGCCTGGCGGATTTCATCGGCCGATTCCAGCGCCGCCTGGTATCCCAATTCCGGGTCCCCGCCGGTGCCCAGACCGCGGGTAACGGATCGGCCGAGCTGCACCTTGTGGGCTGCAACCGAGCCGGATAACGACTGCACATCCGTGTTCACGGCGATCAGCGCGGCTTTCTCCATGCCGTCGAGAACAATGCGATCGAGCGCATTGGAGCCGGCGCCGCCGATGCCGACGACTTTGATGGGAATGTTTTCTGTTTCGCGTTCGGGCAGGCTGTAGTTGTGGCTGAGTTGGATCATGGTGTGGGCGGGGTCATCGCATGCGGTTGAAAAAGTGTCCGAGCATCCGGCGGAAACCGGTCCGCGGGCGGTCCATTTGCACGGCCTGGGCATACTTGATCAACCCAATGGCGGTGGAGAACTGCGGATTCTCGAAGGCGGAAGTGAGCCCTGACATGGTCTGGGCGTGCGCGATATGCACAGGCATTTCGAAAATCTCCTCGGCCAGATGATCAATGCCGCTGAGCTGGCTGCAGCCGCCTGTGATGAACATGCCGGCGCCGGTGAAGTTGATAAAATTCTCCTCCTCGAGCTGGCGCTTGAGCAACTCGAGACTCTCCCGCAGCCGCAAATGAATGATGGTGTTAAGGGTCTCGCGCTCGATTTCCTTGCCGGCGAATCCCGAGTCGTCCTTCAAGAGAATGGTTTCGCCGGGGAGACAGTTGCCCAGGGTTACGCTCCCCTCTTCCAGTTTAAGCTTCTCCGCGCGCGTCATGGGAATGCGCAGACCCATGGAGATGTCGTTGGTAATGTGATCGCCTCCGACCGCGAGCACACCGCTCTGCTTCACCGCCCCGTCCACGTAAAGAATGTAATCGGTGGTGCCGCCGCCGATATCGACGACCAAAGCCCCGAGGTTCTTCTGGTGTTGGGTCAGCACCACCTGGGCTGAGGCGAGCGCGCTGAAAACCACATCCTCCACGTCGAGCGGCAGCTCCTTGACGCAGCGAATGGTGTTTTGAATGCGCGTGCGCACCCCGTGAACGATATGGAAATCGGCCTCCAGTTTGTGGCCCAGCATGCCCACCGGATTCAGCACCCCGTCCTGCCCGTAGACATGGTAATGTTGAATGATCGAGTGCAGAAAGGCGTTTTGCGCCGGGATGCTGACTTCGCGCGCGTTAATCTTCACGTCCTCCCCGTCCTGCTCGTCGATTTCATCGCGATCGTCCGGCAAAATGACGCAGCCGCGATTGTTAAAGCTCTGAATGTGCGAGCCGGCCACGGCCACGTAAACACTGCGGATCATGACGTCGCTCTTTTGCTCGGCGTCGACCACCGCTTCGTGCACGCATTTCATGGCCGTCTCGAAGTCGACGATCTCGCCCTTGCGCACGCCGCGGGAGGGAGCCTGGCCGACACCCAGGACCTTAACCGTGCCATCGGGGCGGCTCTCGCCCACCACCACACAGATCTTCGACGTGCCGATTTCGAGACCGACCATTAAATCATTGCTAGCCATTGCTTACTTCTTCTTTCCTTGATCGATGGGGACCGCCCGGCGGACTTCCGGAGGGCTTCCTTTTGTTTGAGTCTTCTTGCTGCCCGAGGGCGGCGCCTTCTTCGAGTCCGGGGGCGGCGTCACCAGCTGACCGGGTGTGGAAAATGTGCCAAATCTGGGAATCGCGGCCGAGCCTCGCGGCCGCTCGTTAGGGTCAATGGTGTCATTAATCACCTCGGCCGCGCGCGGGCGGAAAGTGGCCGGGATGTTCCGCTGCACCAGCAAATTCACCGTGGCCAGTTCCTGCTTGGAATTGTCAGCGAAAGCGAGAAGTTGTTCCAGGCGCTGCACGCTCGTCTCCAGATTCTGAAATCCAAAAAGCACGCGCGTGTGATTCTTGTCCGTGATGGAGAGGCAATACCCCTTCGACAAATCGATCTGGCGAATCTGGAAGCGAGTTTGCAGAAAGCTGCATGAACTCATGCGCAGGAGTTCGAGCGCGGCCTTGGCTTGGTAAGAGTCGACAACTTTTCCCGCCTCGAGCGATTCGCTCGTGCATCCGGAGATCAGCGGCAATCCCAGATATTCGGGCAACAACTTCTTTTCTTTCATCAAAACGCCGCGCGCGTCCACCAGAAAAGCGGTCTCAGGCGAAAAAGGATCGGTCATCTCCTTTTCGCTGGTGATCCAGCCGATGGGTCGGCGTTCGACCAACTTGATATCGATTTCCGACGGAAGTTTTCGCAAGACCTGCACTTCATCCACCTGCGGCAACTGCTGGAGGCGATCATGCACCTCGGAAAGGTTAACCCGGAAAATGTTCTCGCCTTCGCGCAGTCCAGCTGTGCGCATGATCTGCTCGCGCGGCAAAGGTCCATCGGTCTGGATGTCAATCGTGCTCAGCTGATAATCCGGGTTCTCGAAGAAGAATCGCCGGGCCAGCAACCGTCCGCCGGCATAGATACCGAAGCCAAGCGCCGCCACCAGCATCACTTTGGAGGCGAACACGAGCACACGCCGGGTCCGATGCTGCGAAGCGCTGCGCGACCGGACCTTAACGTCCAGGAGATGCTGCTGCCGCCGCTGGCGCCCGTTGGAAAGGCGCTGGTTCCGGGGGCGTGAGCGTTTTCGCGTCAAGCTCATGAACGGCCGCCCCCCCTGCGCGCGCCCGATAGCTCAATGATCCGCCGGCAAAGATCGACATAACCGATCCCGGCCGCAGCGGCCGCCTCCGGCAACAGACTTGCCTCCGTCATCCCGGGAATGGTGTTCACTTCCAGCACGGTCGGCGACCCTTCGACCGGCAAAAGAATATCGACCCGCGAGTAAACCTGCAGACCGAGCGCGCGATGCGCCCGCAGGGCCAGGTCCTGAATCTCCCGGGTCAGGCCGGCTTCAATGTCGGCGGGACAGACATGCCGGGCGCTTCCGCCAGCTTGTGGATTGAGGAAGGGATATTTGTTGGCGAAATCGTAAAAGCCGCCCTTGGGAATGATCTCGATGATGGGCAGAGCCTGGTCGCCCAGAATCCCGATGGTCAGCTCCCGGCCGGGGACGAATTCTTCCACCAGCAACTCGCGATCGTACTCCGCCGCCCCTTTCATGGCCGGCCCAATCTGGTCCTCGCTCTTTATTATATAGATCCCCACGGTGGAACCCTGGCGGGGCGCCTTGAGGACGAAGGGAATCGCCATCCTCGGCCGCACTCCCACCGGCACGACTTCCCATGCCGGCGTGGTTATGCCATGCTCCTGGAACTTTTCCTTCGACCGGATCTTATTGAAAGCGATCTCACTCTCCATCGCTCCTTCGCCCGTGTAGGGAATACCACGCTCTTCCAGGATTCTCTGGACCTGCCCGTCTTCCCCGAAGGTTCCGTGAATGGCGATGAAGGCCACCTCGACGCCCTGCGGCAATGCGAAATTCTCATCGCTCACATCCACGTCAGTCACTTCCATGCCTAACGAACGCAAAGCTTTCGACACACCTTTCCCAGTGGCCAGCGAGACCTCGCGCTCCGAGCCCGGCCCTCCCATGAGGACGGCGATGTTCTTCGGCACATTTAACGCCATAATCTCCTCCCCCGTGTGGAAGCCGAAAAATCCGGGTAACGCACACGTCCCGTGTGTTGGTTGCGACGTCCCGTCGCAACAATCTTTAAAAAAAATCGAGTCGCGAAAAAGTTCGTAATGGCGAGGACGCCATCACCAGCACTCGAGACGAGCGCGCTACCCGGAAGTTCCGCGAACACTCTTAAACCCATCACGCCGCCTCCCCCACGATTTGCACTTCCGTTTCCAGCTCAATCCCGCGCTTCTCTCGCGCGGTCGCCTTGATCCGCTCGATCAACTCCAGCATCTCCGCGGCCGTGGCTCCCCCATCGTTCACCAGAAAATTTCCGTGCACCTCGGAGATCCGCGCGCCGCCCACGCTCGAATTCTTCAAACCCAGTTCATCAACCAGCTTCCCCGCGGGAATGCTCAACGGATTTTTAAAAATGCATCCCGCGCTCTTGGCAATGGGCTGCGTGGTTCGCCGCTTCGTCTGCGATTCTTCCAGGCGGCACTCGATGGCGTCGCGCGCAGCCGGCTCACCGCGAAAGACGGCCGAGACCGCATAATTCCCGATGAGCGAGGGCACATGGCGATACTCCACATCCATTTCGGCACGCGTCTTGACGTGCGGATGGCCTTCGCTGTCGAGGTAACGAACGCAGACCACATTGTCGAAAGTCTGCACGCCCATGGCACCGGCGTTCATACGCAAGCCGCCGCCTACTTCTCCCGGGATTCCCTCCATCCACTCCAAACCGCCCAGGCCCGCCGCGCGCGCCGCATAGGCGATCTCTTTCAACTTCACTCCCACGCCCGCCACAATCCGGTCGCCCTCCACCTCCACCTTGTCGAAATCCCCGCCGCTCGGATGAACCACCACTCCGCGGATCCCGCCGTCGCGCACCAAAAGATTGGAGCCCCGCCCGATGACGAAGAGCGGCAGATTTTCCCGGCGACATAAGCGTATCACTTCGGCGAGCGCTTTTTCGTCGCGCTGTTCCACCCAGAAATGCGCCGGCCCGCCCACTCGCAAAGTCGTATGCCGGGCCAGCGGCTCATACAGCCGCACGTCGCCTTCCTCGCCGACCGCGGTTTTCAATTTTTCGGCGATCACCAAATCGGCGGCGAGGATGGCCAATTCCTCGTGAATATTTCCCGCGCCCAGGCTGAGCACGAGATCGCCCGAGTCGATCACCGATGACATCGTCGCGATGGGGAGGGTGCAGAGCGGCTACCTGATGCCGTGGGGCGGGCAGGACGTGCCGCTGGTCG
>DASXIK010000297.1:0-9877 GCA_036498025.1 Chthoniobacterales bacterium | reverse complement strand
CGGCTCGCTCTTGTTAGGCGGCTTGATTCTCGCGTTCCTTCGTTTCGTTTTGCGCAAGCGCCTCGGCTCCATCTGGGAAACCTACCGGTCCTGGTGCGTCATGGCCCCGCTCGCCCTGGCCGTGGTCTTTGCCGGGCGAGTCGCCTGCATCGCGGGCGTCACCCTTCTGGCTGTCTTCGGCTTCAAAGAATTCGCGCGCGCTTCCGGTCTTTCCCGCGACTGGTGGACGACGGGCGCTGTCTACGCCGGAATTGTCGGTGTGGGAACGGCCTCGCTCGTTTCCCATCCCCGTGGCCTTGAGCCCGGCTCTGGCTGGTATGGCCTCTTCGTGACGGTGCCGGTATTCGCCATCGCTTTGATCTTGTTGATTCCGATTTTACGCAACCGGGCCCGCGGTGAGCTGCAAAGGATGTCCCTGGCCATTGTCGGATTCATCTATGTCGGTTGGATGTTTGGGCACCTTGGTTTTCTGGCCAATGCGCGGAACGCCTATGGCTTGATTTGTTACATCGTTTTCGCGACGGAGCTGAGTGACGTGGCGGCCTTCACCACCGGGCGGCTGTTCGGCCGGCATCCGTTGCGCAGCGAAATCAGCCCGGGCAAGACCTGGGAGGGAGCACTCGGCGCGCTGGCGGTAGCCATGATTCTGCCCTGGCTGTTGCGTTTTTCCTTTCCGTTTTTCGGGCCATGGCAATTGATCCTCACAGGGTTGATCGTCGGGATCGGCGGGCAGTTGGGGGATCTTTCCATCAGCGTGATGAAGCGCGATATTGGCACGAAAGACATGGGCACCATCCTCCCTGGCCACGGCGGAATTCTCGATCGAATCGACAGCCTGATTTATGTCGCGCCGCTTTTCATGCACATGGCTGGTTACTATGATATCTTGCGATGAAGAGATGGCCCGACGATTCCGCGCAGCATCTCGATCGTTCTCTGGCTGATCGGCTGCGCCGGTTTCCCCGCGAGCCGGACATGCTGGTCTCGGCCGCACGCGCGATCATCGCTCTCATCATCCGGTTGTGGCTGCGTCTTTATCACCGTTTTGAAGTGGTCGGGCCGGAGAATCTGCGCACCAATCGCTCGCTCGTGATGCTGGCCAATCATGCGAGTCATCTCGACACGCTCTGCCTGCTGGCCGCGCTTCCCTTGCGCAAGTTGCATTGCGCCTTTCCGGCGGCGGCGGCCGATTATTTTTTTCAAAACGTTCCCCGCCTCTGGATCGCGGCGGTGGTGGTGAACGCGCTTCCTTTCGCGCGCCAGGCCAGGGCCCGGCAGGGTCTGGCCGTTTGCCGGGAACTGCTCAACACCCCGGGGAACATCCTCATCATTTATCCGGAGGGCACCCGTTCCACCACGGGCTTGATCCAGGAATTCAAACCCGGCATCGGCGCGCTCCTGGCCGGGCGCGATGTGCCGGTGGTGCCTTGTTACCTGGAGGGAGCGTTCGCTGCCTGGCCCAAGGGCCAGCGTTTGCCCCGCCCGCGCAAGGTCCGGTTAATCATGGGACCACCCTGCAATTTTGCATCCCGCCCTAACGAACGGGAAGCGGCCGCCGTGATTGCGGCGGAACTCCGTGATGAGGTGATGAAACTGGCTCCCCGGAAATGAAGGCCACAGAACACACGCTGCGCGGCGGGGATGGGGCGGAGTTGTTCTACCGCGCCTGGCTTCCTCCGGAGAAAACGGACAAGGCGCTCCTCCTGTTTCACCGGGGCCATGAACATTCCGGGCGCTGGCAGGAAACAGTCGAAGGTCTGGGCCTGGGAAAGGTGGCTATTTTTGCCTGGGACGCGCGGGGGCACGGCCATTCGTCAGGTGAACGCGGGGCGGCCGCGTCGGTGGCGGAGCTCGCCCGCGACGTCGAGAGTTTTGTCAGCCACCTTGCCCAAGAGCACGGGCTGGCCCGGGAGAACATGATCGTGCTGGCGCACAGTCTGGCGGCCGTGACGGTGACGGCGTGGGTGCATGATTACGCGCCGGGAATTCGGGCCATGATCCTGGTTACGCCCGCTTTCCGCGTTCGCCTTTACGTTCCGTTCGCCGTTCCGGCTCTGCGTTTGAAGGAAAACGTGATGGGGCCGGGCCAGGTGAAGAGCTATGTGAAGGCGGGCATGCTCACGCGGGATCGCGAGGAAGCGGCCCGTTACCAGGCCGACCCAATGATCTTCCGGCAGATCGCGGTCAACCTTCTGCTCGATCTGCGCGACACTGCCCGGCGCCTGTGTGCTGACGCGGGAGCCCTGCACACGCCCACGCTACTGCTGGCCGCGGGTCGCGACTGGGTCGTTAGTCTGCCGGAGCAGAGGAAATTCTTCGATGCCCTTTCCTCGCCCATCAAGGAAATGCAGGTTTACCCCCGGGCGTTGCACGCGCTTTTTCACGACCTCGACCGGTCGGGAGTGGTGGAACGGGTGCGGCGCTTCGTGCAGGAACGCTTTCGCGAGCAGGCCACGCCGCTCTCGCTGCTGACGGCTGATTCTACCGGGCACACCTTTGAGGAGTATCGTCATCTGCGGAACGGGAACGGCGGCGGACTGAAATTTGCGGTGGCGCGGGCGGGTCTGAGGATCGCGGGCCATTTGAGCGCCGGCGTGGGTGTGGGCTGGCGCAGCGGTTTCGATTCCGGGCTTTCGCTCGACTACATTTACGAGAATCGGGCGCGCGGCTCGTTAGGCATCGGGCGGCTGATTGATCGTGCCTACCTGGAAACAATCGGCTGGCGCGGCATCCGCCAGCGCAAGGTCCACCTGGAGAAGGCCCTTCGGTGTCTGATTGAGCAGGTGCATGCTGCCAGCGGACGCGTGCATATTCTTGATATCGCGGCCGGCCCGGGGCGTTACGTTATTGAAACGATGGCCGATTGCTCGGATAAGACGATCAGTGCGACGCTGTGCGATTACCGCGAAGAGAACGTGGAGGCGGCCAGGATCCTGGCGCGTGAGCGCAAGCTCGCGGGCGTTACCGCGGGAAAGGCGGACGCCTTTGACGAGGAAGCGCTCGCCCGGGTGAGGCCGCGGGCCAACATCGGCATCGTCTCCGGCTTATATGAGCTCTTCGCTTCGAACGAGAAAGTGTTGCGTTCCCTGCGCGGCCTGGCCGCCGCCATCGAGCCGGACGGTTTCCTTATCTACACAAATCAACCCTGGCATCCGCAGGTGGAGTTTATCGCGCGCGTTCTGCGGAACCGCGAAGGCGATCCCTGGGTGATGCGTCGCCGCACCACGGCAGAGATCGACGAGCTCGTGCGCGCGTCGGGTTTCGAAAAAATGAGCATGGAAATTGATCGCTGGGGAATGTTCACGGTCTCGGTCGCGCGACGAAAACGCTAGCATCGCGCTGAGACAGTCCGATCCACCATGCGCCGCAAAGCTCTCGCCGTTTCCGCCGGGCTTTCGCTGTTGTTCCTCGTGGTCTACGGCGGCTGCAACTGGCTGACCGCGCAGCGCCACGACGTCGGCACCTTCTTCTTCGCGTGGGAGCGCGCCATCCCTTTCGTGCCTTTGGCCATTCTGCCTTATCTGTCGATTGACCTCTTTTTTGTGGCCGCGCCTTTTCTCTGTCGCAGTGAACGCGAGCTGCGGATTCTGGCCGGCCGTATTGCTCTCGCCATTCTCGCCGCTGGCGTTTGCTTTATTCTCTTTCCGCTCCGCTTCGCCTTCCCCCGTCCAGAGACATCGGGACCGCTCGGATTTTTATTCGACCAATTCCGGAGCCTGGACGCGCCTTATAATCTGGCGCCGTCGCTGCACGCCGCGCTCGGCCTGCTCCTGTTCGATTTTTATTTCCGATTAAGCCGCGAGGTGGGGCGCGTGGCTGTTCTTGTTTGGTTCGCATTCATGGCGGTCTCGCCGTTGCTCACGCGTCAGCATCATGTGATCGACATTGCCACGGGACTCGCCCTGGCCGGTGGCTGTTTCTATTTTATCCGGGCGGAGGGAATGCCGCGCTGGTCCGGGGTGAGGGGAGGGTTGGTGGGGAATTACTATATGATGGCCGCGCTTGTTCTGGGCCTGTTCGCCCTGTTCGTTGGGAGTTGGACTCTCCTGTTATGGTGGCCTGCCCTGGCCTGCCTTCTGGTGGGTTTGGCGTACCTTGGCTTCGGGCCAGGGATTTTCGGAAAGAAAGACGGCCGGCTTCCGCTTTACAGCCGCTTCGTCCTCGGCCCCTGTCTCGCGGGCCAGTGGCTCTCGTTCCTGCATTACCGCCGGCAGTGCGCCGCTTGGAATGAAGTCGTGCCCGGTGTCTGGATCGGGCGAAAACTCAGCGCGCGCGAGGCGCTCGAGGTCATCGGCGCCGGCGTTGCTTCTGTGCTCGATCTGACTGCGGAATTCTCGGAAGCAAAACCATTTCGCCGATTGCGTTATCGGAATGAGGCGATCCTGGATCTGACAGCACCGACGCTGGAGCAATTACACGAAATGGCGCAGTTCGTGGCTGAAGGCGCGCGGAATGGGATTGTTTATGTGCATTGTAAGATAGGTTATTCGCGCAGCGTCGCGGCGGTGGCGTCGTATTTGATGCTAAGCGGTCAGGCCGGCAGCGTGGGGGAAGCGGTGGCGCGCATCCGACAGGTTCGGCCGACGGTGGTCGTTCGGCCCGAAATCGAAACGGTTCTCGCACTCCTGCAAGAGGAGCTAACCAGGTCGGTGGCCGCCTAACTTTTTGCTCGCCTCGGGCCAGAGATGGATCATGATCGCAGCCAATTCCATGAACTACAACGAACTCATTCAGCTGTACTTCGAGCGGGCCACGGCCATGCAATCGTATTGGAACCTGTATGTGATTATCGTGGGCGGGGTGCTGGCGGTGTCTTCCATGCGCAAACAGCCGGCCGCTGGGACGACGCTGATTGTTTCGATGCTTTTCGCCCTCTTTGCTTACAACAATCTCGATGCCATGTATGACACGACCGCGCAACGCTTCGCCACGGTCCAGGCGATCAAGCAGTTCGACGCGGGGGGAACGGTGGCCACGAGTAAGCCGGTGCGCGATCTGCTCGAGCCGACGCTGACCCCGGCTACTTACGGCAGGGTCAGGGCGACGCACGTGACCAGCGATATTCTGACGATTGCCGGCTTGTGGGCTATGGAATGGCGGCGCCGGAAATTGCGCGAGACGCCAGCGCCCGCAGGCGTGTAGGCGAAGCGATTTGCCAGGCAACCGGAAGGGTCCATTAATGACACCGTGGATTGGAACATCCGGTTTTCAATACGCCGAGTGGAAAGGCAAATTTTACCCGGAGGATCTGCCAGCCGCCCGCATGTTGAGCTTTTACGCGGAGCATTTCCAGACGACCGAAATCAATTACACGTTCCATCGCATTCCCTCATCCAAGACGATCGAGAACTGGAAGAAGCAAACTCCGCCGGCGTTTCGGTTCGCCTTGAAAGCGCCGCAGAAGGTCACGCACTTCGCGCGTCTGCGAAATTGTTCCGACACCATGCGATATTTTTACGATGTGATCTCGGCCTTGGGCGACAAATTGGGTCCAGTGCTTTTCCAGCTTCCGCCCAACTTCAAAAAGGACACCATTCTCCTGGCGGATTTTGTGAATGGACTGCCAGACGGAATGCGGGCTGCCTTCGAGTTCCGCCATCTATCGTGGTTCGAGGACGAGGTCTTTGACGCGCTCAAAGCGCGGGGAGTGGCGCTCTGTATTGCCGACATGGAAGAGATCTCGGCGCCTCCGATGGCTACGGCGAAATACGGATATCTGCGATTGCGTCGCGAAGACTATGCCAGCAAGGACGTGGCGCGCTGGGCCAAATTCATTCACGAACAGGAGAGCCAATGGGGCGACACGTTTGTTTACTTCAAGCACGAGGACGCAGGCGTTGGTCCCAGGCTGGCGAAGGAAATGATGGATGTTCTGAAATCCGGGTAGCGCGCTCGTCTCGAGTGGCTGGCGAAGACATCTCGTCTTCGCGAACTTTCTCCGGACAATCAAAGATTGTTTTGGCGAGACCACGCCTGCAACGCTTCTCGTAGCGATGCGGGCAGGGCGCCAAAACCAGCACCCGAGACGAGTGCGCCACCCGGCCTAGAATTTCCCGAGTTGGCGAAACCAGCGCAGGGCTCGCTGCACTTCGGCCGGCTTCAGCTCGTGGCCGCCATCAAAGCCTTCCACCCGAACGCGGGTGAATCCGGCGCGCTCGAGGGACAGTTTCACGCGATCGTGCGCGGCCGGCGGCGCGATCCCGTCGCCGCTTCCGCTGCTCAGCCAGATGGGCACGTTTAGAAAATTAGGGGGCGGACCATAATCTCGGTAGGCCGGGCTCACGCGGTCGTCATTAATGCCGCTGAGGAACATGCCGCAGATATTCACCGTCCCGCTTTTTGCCAGCATGGCCGCAAGGACGCCGCTGCGCTTGGCCCCGCCGGACAAACCGGCGAAAGCCACCGGCCACTGCGCCGACTGCGGCCATTCTCGGCGGATTTCCTGCAAGCCGGCGGCGAGCATTCCCATTCGCCACATGGTGGAATCCTGGCGTGGTCTGATGGCCGCGTCCGTGGCCAGAACAACCCAGCCTTCGGCCATTGCCGGGTGACGATACCACCAGGCGTCCATGGGGCTCGTGCGATTGGCGTCGGTCGTCGAGGTGATGATCAGGAGCGGCCAGCGTTGCTTCGGGTCAAAGCGGGCGGGAAACATCAACAGGGCGCGCCCACGCTCCGGCCTTGGATTGCCTCCCGCGGCCGCATAATCTTGGAAGTCAGCCGCCACCGGAAATTGAATTTCCAAAGTGCCTCCCGGCTTTACGGTTTGACCGGCCAGCCTGAAGGCGTCCTCGTTAGCCGCGAGCAGAGAGCACGGGAAAGCGAAAAACGCGATCGCCCTGGCGACGCGCCGCCAGGCCGTAAAATAGCTGATGAAGACCTCGTGTTTCATCAGTGGAATAAAGAAGTCGTTATTTTCCTATCAATATGCAGATCCCGGCGGCCAGGGCCACAATCCCCGTCAATATAGGAGGGATGGCGAGAGAGAACAACATCATCAAGCCGACGATGAGAAGGTAAATGGCCAGAAGGAGCATCCCGATGTTTTTGGTGAAGTTCATAGCGGCAATATTCTAGTCCCGACTCCGGGCTGACAATCCTAAAGAGTCTTGAGATATTCGAGTAAGTCCCGCTTTTCGGCGCGGCAAGAGCCGTTCCGTAGCCGTGTCCGGTGTTGGAATTGCCTTTGGCCACAGTGTCCACCACGTAGGCGCCTTCATCCGTATATCGGAGGCCTTTCTCATCATAGGCGCGCAATTTCAAAAGTGGACCGGCAACGCCGCTCAACCCTTTTTGCGATGAAGGTAGTCGTTGACCTGCTCCTCGAGAATTTCCAGCGGCAACGCTCCGTTTTTCAAAATGGTGTCGTGGAATTCCCGCTGATCGAATTTCTCGCCCAGTTGCTCCTGCGATCGTTTGCGGAGTTCCTGAATCTTCAACATCCCGACTTTATAGGCGCAGGCCTGGCCAGGCATGACGATGTAGCGCTCGATCTCCGCCTTCACGTCCTTTTCTCCCATGCCGGTTTTCTCCAGCATGTAGGCGATGGCTTGCTCGCGTGTCCAGCGCTTGGCGTGAATGCCGGTATCGACGACCAGGCGCACGGCGCGGAAGAGCTCGTCGCGCAAACGTCCGATGTCGCCGAAGGGATCGTTCTCATACCAACCGACCTGTTTGGCCAGCCACTCGGAGTAAAGCGCCCAGCCTTCCGCGTAGGCGGTGAAAGGAATCACCTTGCGAAACTGCGGCAAACCGGTGAGCTCCTGGGCAATGGAGATTTGCCAGTGATGCCCGGGAACGCCTTCGTGATAGGCGAGCGACGGCATGCTCCATTTCGGTACCTCCTTCATGTCGCGCAGGTTGGCGAAGAAAACTCCCGGGCGCGTGCCGTCCATCGCTCCCGGATTATAATATGCGCCGGGGGCCGTCGCTTCCTTGAATTCCGGCACGCGGCGAACTTCATACTGCGCCTTCGGGATCGTCAGAAAAAGTTGCTTGCAGCGCTCGGTCGCGGTGTCGAGTAAGCGCTTGTAATCCGCGAGCGCTTCGGCGCGCCCTTTATCGTCGTTGGTGTAAAGAAAGCGCGGATCCTTTGCCATCTTGTCGAGAGCCTCTCCGATCGGCTGCCCGGCGAAGCCATTGGCATCGAGCAGCAAGCGCATTTCTGCTTCGATGCGGGCAACCTCACTCAGGCCGAGCGCGTGGATCTCGTCCGGCTTCATTGTGGTGGTGGTGTTCTCACGCAGCACATGGGCGTAATACGCGTCCCCTTCGGGAAGTTTCCAGACGCCGTCATCCGTCGTCGTTTTTGGCAGGACGGAATCAAAATAGCCTATCAACCGGCGATAAGCGGGATAAACCTGGCCGGTGATCGCGCTTTCCACCCGCGCCTGAGCGTCAGCTTTCTCCTTGTCACTCAATCCGGAAATCTTGGCCGCGCGCTCCTTGAACGAGGTTGCAAGAATGTTCTCCGCCGCCGGTTTGGCCACGAACTCATTCATTTCCTTCAGCACCTCCTCCACGACGAACCGCGGAGGCAGAATCTGCTTCTGCTCGCGCACGGTTAATCCTTCCAACAATTGGTCGAACTTGGCGGGCAGCGCCTTCAGTCGCATGACGTAGTAGTCGCAATCCCGGCGATTGAACAGCCGGTGCGTGTTCGCCATGAAGGAGGGAAATTCATTCTGCACACCGAAGAGCTGGTTGACCGGGTAATTGTGCCATTGCCATTTTTCGCCCTCGACCTGGCGCTCGACGAACCATTCGAGCACGTGAGTGGAAAGCCGCTGGGAAGCGGATTGGCGCTCGATGGGGTACTGGCGCAACTGGGCCAGGTCCTTCTTCCAGAGTTCGAGAATCTTTTGCTGATGCGCGGGCGATTCATCACTCAACTTTCCGTTGTGCCCGGTAATGCCAATCTGCTCGACCAAACCGAGGGACGAGAGCAGTTCCGGTTCGCCGAAGATGAATTCGGCAAAAACTTTTTCGTAGAAGAGATTAAGGCTCCACGGGCGGAACCAGATCAGGTTGACCAGGAAAACGGCGGCGACAATGAGCAGGAGCGCGAGAATCCGGAAGAACCACTTCAGCAGGCGTTTCAGCATGGCTTCATATCACCCGGGAAAGTCGGCGATTGGTCAATGAGAAATTTGCCTGTAACCAGCAAAGGCTCGCGCCGCGGAGAATCTCTTGCTATAGCGACCTTGTGACGAGCGCGCAAAAAGAACCACCAAGCCGGCTTCTCCACACTTGGATCGGCCCGAACCTCGCTGGCAGGCGCTGATCGCGTTGCTCGCCGTGGGTGGAATTTATCTGGCCCTGCCCCACTCCCTCATCGTCGGACCGACTTGGTTGTTGCCGACCATGATTGTGCTCCTGATTGTTCCCACGATCGTCACTCACCGGATGGGACGGCGTTCGCTCAATCGCGTCCTCGGATTTACAATTAGCTCCATTACAACGATCGCCCTGATCGGCTCGGTGATTCTACTGGTCCGGCTGCTGCCGTCGCATAAGGAGGACCCGGTCACGTTGCTTTGTTCCGGGGCGGAACTCTGGTTCACTAATGTGCTCGTCTTTGCCGTCTGGTATTGGCGGCTTGATGGAGGGGGACCCACCGCGCGACAGGAGAAGGCTGATTTCGGAAGGCGCAGTTTCCTTTTTCCGCAGATGCAAATTCCCAGGGACGAGCGGGCCGACTTCGCATGCGTCTCCTGGCGGCCGGGCTTCATCGATTATTTGTTTGTGGCTTTCACCCAGAGTTCCACCTTCGGCCCGACCGATGCGCCGATCCTCGGACGCTGGGTCAAGATTTTAACCATGATGCAGATTTCTATTTCTCTGAGCATTGTCATCCTTCTCATCTCGCGTGCCGTCG
>DASXIK010000296.1:0-5457 GCA_036498025.1 Chthoniobacterales bacterium | reverse complement strand
TTCCGTCGCACCTTCGAGCTGGATCCGTCGATCGATGGCAATCGCATCACCGCCCGCATCGATCAGGGCGTGGTCACGCTGACTCTGCCAAAGGCCGAGCACGTGAAGCCGCGCAAGATCACCATCTCGTAAGAGAAGTATTGCTTCGGTTGAGAAAGGCCGCGTCAAGAGCGCGGCTTTTTTCTTTGAACAAAGCGATGGCGCGAGGTTCTACGCCCGTATGCCGCGCCTTCTATTGCTGCTAACGCTCGTTTCCATGTTCCTGGCTGTCTCGCTGACGACGCGAGGTGAAACGCCGGACCAAACACTTATCAACTTGTCGCTCGATGCGAGCATCGACGCGCTTGCGGCCTCGGATTTTCCACGGCTCGTCACATTGCTTCATCCGGCAGCGCAACGTCTTTTCCGCGATCAATTGTCAGGCGAATTCGACTTGCTCTTGCGCGTTCACCCGCTCGATCAACTCACCATTGTCTCTGGTTTGCCGCAGCATCCGAAAGATCTCGGTTTGTCCGATGCCGAATTTTTTGTCGCGGCCTGCGAGAACTCGCGGCTGCGTCATCCAGACCTGGTTGATAAGCGTTGGTTCCCGCTCAGGGAACACGGCTCAATCTTCGACAGCGATTCAGTTGTCCACCTCACACTTTCGTATGCCGGACGGGTAAGGACTGAGCGGACCGACTATACTTTCGTGAGGCCGCTGGTTATTTCGTTCCGTAGGGAAAGCCATGGCTGGTATCTCTGGAGCGCGCCGCTAGCGGACCGCATCGCAGCTTTTTGGAAACAGGATTTGCTCGCGCAACAGTAGCTCGTGCGAAGAGCGGGGAGCCGTCAGTCCCGCCGTCTCGCTCGGAGCGTTCCGAACCGCCAGCCGCTCACACCGCGTGTCATCCCGCCTGTCCTCCGTGGCGGGAGCCCGCGAAGACGGCGAGGGACCTCCCAAGCGCTCTCCAGTCGCACGAAGTCGCGACGATAATTGATCGGGAGCCCAGACTCGGTGGTGCCGCAGCTCCCAAAGAAGGACAGAAAGAGATTTCTCGGCTTCACTCGAAATGACAGGGGCCGGAGAATGCCTTTATGTCCTTCGTGTGAGGGGATCTTGTTTCCCTAAAAAATTTCGAAATTAATGATTGCCATGCCTGTATGTTCACTAGAACATAGCCCGCATGAACAAGACAATGAACCACGCGCGGCCGAAGATATCGGCACCTCGCTTTTTAGTTGGCGAAATCGCCGGGCGCGACCTACCTAGAGACCCCATTATGGCGACGAAAACCGAAGAAAAACCAGCAGCAGAAAACAAGGTCGTTGCGGCACGAAATAAGAATCTCGACCTGGCCATTCAACAAATCGCCAAGGATTACGGGGATGGCGCTATCATGCGCCTGGGCGACGACAAGATCGTAGACATCGAAGTCATTCCCACGGGAAATATTCTGATCGATCGCGCTCTGGGAGTGGGCGGCTTTCCGCGCGGGCGCGTCGTGGAAATTTACGGCCCGGAATCTTCGGGCAAGACCACCCTCACATTGACGGTGATCGCCCAGGCACAGAAGCGCGGCGGCTTGGCCGCTTTCATCGACGTCGAGCACGCCCTCGACCCGCAGTACGCCAGGAAATTGGGCGTCAATCTGGACGACCTGCTGGTTTCGCAGCCCAGTTCCGGCGAGGAAGCGCTGCGCATTTGCGAAACACTGGTGCGCTCCAATGCGCTCGACGTCATCGTGCTCGATTCCGTGGCGGCCTTGGTCACCAAGGCCGAGTTGGAAGGCGAAATTGGCGATACCACCGTGGGAGCGCAGGCCCGCCTCATGAGCGCCGCCTTGCGCAAGCTGACATCGCTCATTTCCAAAGCGCGCACCTGCTGCATTTTCACCAACCAGATTCGCGAAAAAATCGGTGTCATGTTTGGCAATCCCGAGACCACCCCGGGTGGCAAGGCCTTGAAGTTTTACGCCAGTGTTCGCGTCGATATTCGCCGCATAGGCGCGATTAAACAGACCGACGGCGTCGTTACCGGCAACCGCACGCGCGTGAAAGTGGTGAAGAACAAGGTGGCTCCCCCGTTTCGGGAGGCGGAGTTCGACATCATGTATAACGAGGGCATTTCCTCGACCGGCGCGTTGCTCGATCTCGCGCTCGAGCAACAGATCATCGAAAAACGGGGCTCATGGCTGAATTACAAGGGAACCCAACTCGCCCAGGGACGGGATGCGGGCAAAGAAGCGCTCAAGAGCGATCCCAAACTTTACGAAGAAATCGAGTCGGCCGTTAAGGCCAAGCTCGACGAAGAAAAGGAGTAACACGCAACGACGGAAAGGTTCGGCATAATGAAGACGCTGGTTTTGATCGTGGGAATCGGGGCGGCGTTGGCGACGTCGGCCTCTCCAGCAACGCCGGCCTCACCGGCCAAAGCTCCGCCGCCGGAGCTTATCGCTGGCCTGGGCAATGTTCACCATCCCGTCTCCACGCGGAGCAAGCAGGCGCAGGCTTTCTTCGATCAAGGGTTGAATTTCGTTTACGGATTTAATCACGACGGAGCCCGTCGCTCCTTTGAGGAGGCGGCCAGGCTCGATCCCAAACTGGCCATGGCCTGGTGGGGTGTGGCTCTCACCCTCGGCCCCAACTACAATTTGCCGGTCGATCTCGAAGGCGAAAAGGCCGGCTACGAGGCCGTGCAAAAGGCCGTGGCGCTGCAGGCGAATGCGTCCGAACCGGAGCGCGCTTACATCAGCGCTCTGGCTGTTCGTTATACCAATGATCCCAAGGCCGACCTGCATCAGCTCGATCGCGCCTACAGGGAGGCCATGGGCAAGCTGTCCGCCGGTTACCCCGAGGATCTCGATGCGGCCACGCTCTATGCCGAGAGCATCATGAATCTGAACCCGTGGCATCTCTGGACGCTCGACGGCAAACCCGCCGACGGCACGGAGGAGATCATCTCCGTTCTCGAATCCGTTTTAAAGCGCGACCCGAATCATCTCGGCGCCAATCATTATTATATCCACGCGGTGGAAGCGTCGCCTCATCCCGAACGCGGCCTGGCCAGCGCAGCTCGTCTGGAAAAACTCGCGCCTGCTTCCGGTCACCTTGTCCACATGCCCGCGCACATTTACGCGCGGGTAGGGGATCATGCGGCCGCGGCTCATAGCAACGAAGCGGCCGCCTCCTCGGACAAGGCCTTTTTGTCCCAGACGAAACAGCAGGGCGTTTATCGGCTGATGTATTACAGTCATAACCTGCATTTCCTGGCTTACGCCGCCACCATGGACGGCAACTTTGCGCAGGCCAAGGATGCCGCGGCCCGTCTGGTGGTCAACGTCGCCCCGGGAGTCAAAGCCATGCCCATGCTGGAAGGCTTTCTGCCCACGCCCATCCTGGTGCTCGTCGGCTTCGAACGCTGGCCGGATATTTTGGCACTGCCCGCGCCCGATCCGTCCCTGGCGATGACCACGGCGGTCTGGCATTTCGCGCGCGGCCTGGCCCAGGCCAATCTCGGGAACACGGCCGGCGCGGCCGAAGAACAACTTGCCTGGCAGGAGCTGGTCGCGCAGATCCCGCCGGACACCATGTATGACGACCAGAATAAGACCGGCGCCGTTTTCGAGGTGCACAAGAATCTTTTGTTAGGCGCGCTGGCCCGCAGCCGCGGTGATCACAAGGAAGCGGTCGATTGGTGGAGCCGCGCGGTGGCCGCGGCGGATGCTCTCAACTACACCGAGCCGCCCTCCTGCTATCCGCCGGTCCGCCCGTTGCTCGGTCGCGAATTGCTGGCCAGCCAGCAGTTTGCTGAGGCCGAAAAAGTTTTTCGCACCGATCTGGAAAAGAATCCTCGAGACGCGCGCGCCCTGGCTGGTCTGCGTGATTGCCTGATGGCGCAAAACCGGACCTACGACGCTGAACAGATCGCCGCGCAATACCAAGCCGCCTGGAAAGGCGGCGCGACTGAGGCCAAGAGCAAAAAACGTTAGCCATGGTAGGGACGTCCCGCTGGGACGTCCACTCCGCGCGTGAGTTCCCGTCTTTAGTGGAACCTAGCGCTGAGCCGTTTACTCGCTAATGGACCACTCTGCGCGCAAATTACGCCTGCGGAGTGGACGGCGCAGCGCGCCGACCCTACCTTGCCTAACGAGACGACGCCAGGGCGAGATTCGGATCGATTTCCTCCTCCACCGGCGAAGCGTAACCGATGGCGAGGCGTTGGGCCGCCGCGAACGCGATCATGGCGGCATTATCGGTGCAGAGCTCCGGCGCGGCCGATCGAAACTCGAGGCCGCCCCGTTCGCACGCGTGTTCTACCTGCTGGCGCAAAGCCGCGTTGCAACTGACTCCGCCACTGAGCGTGACCAGCAACATCTTGTGCTTTTTCGCGGCAGTGACGGTCTTCTGGACGAGCACATCGATCACCGCCTGTTGAAAAGAGGCGCAGAGATCCGAAACCAGCTGGGTGTTGGCCGCAACGCCGCCCGAGGGCGCGAGAGTCGGCAGGAGATAGCGCACGGCAGTCTTGAGCCCGCTGAAGCTGAAATTCTCGGAATCGGGCATGCTCCGCGGCAGGTCGAAGCGGATGGGATCACCGCCCCGGGCGTTTTTCTCGATTTCGGGGCCGCCGGGATAACCGAGGCCGAGCATCTTGGCTACCTTGTCGAAGGCTTCTCCGGCCGCGTCGTCCACGGTTCGGCCAATAATCTGGTAATCGCCCACGGCTCGGACTCGCACGGTCAGAGTGTGACCGCCACTGACAATCAGCGAGACGTTAGGCAAGATTTCCTGGTCGTGGAAGAACGGCGAGAGCAGGTGACCTTCCAGATGGTTGATGGCCAGGTAGGGTTTGTCGAAACCGATGGCGAGACCCTTGGCCATGGAGGCGCCGATCATGAGGGAGCTGGCGAGGCCGGGGCCGCTGGTGGCGGCGAAGGCATCGACTTCCCGCAGGGCGATTTTGGCGTCATTCATGGCGCGCTCGAGCAATTGCGGCGCGTGCAGGAGATGATTGCGCGAGGCCACTTCCGGAACGACCCCGCCGAATTTTTCGTGCTCGGAAATTTGCGAAGCGACTTCGCCGGCGAGCAGCTCGCGGTCGCGCAGAATGGCGACAGCGGTTTCATCGCAGGATGTTTCGAGCGCCAGGATCGTGGGCATGAGGCAAGTCTAGGGCAGGACGTGGCTGGATGAAAGATGACGGCGGCAGCCGTCCACCACGGGTAGCGCACTAGTCCCGAGTGCTGGCGAGGACGTCTCGTCTTCGCGAACTTGGATTTAAGGATTGTTGCGGCGAGACCGCGCCCGCAACGCTTCGCGTAGCGATGCGGGCAGGGCGCCGCAACCAGCACTCGGGACGAGCACGCTACCCAGATTCCTCCGGTGCGTGAGCCGGTGCGCGAATGCCGGTCCCTATCCGGGGAGCACAGGCCGCTGGCCTGTGGTTCGTGGCGGCCTCGCCACGAACACTTTGAG
>DASXIK010000295.1:0-7941 GCA_036498025.1 Chthoniobacterales bacterium | reverse complement strand
TTTTGCATCGGCGTGGCCTGCGGAATGTGCTCGCGACAGAATTTCTCGGCGCTGTCGTAGGAAGAATTGGACACGGCCACGATCTCCACTTCGGGATGCTGTTTGAGCGCGGGCAGATGCCGCCGCTGCACGATATTGCCGGCGCCGACAATACCGATCCTTAGTTTTTGATTGTTTCTGTGCGGCATGTTCAGGCGCGTTCAGTCATCCTGACGCTACCCAGGGCTTGTGCGCGAGTTAAATTTGACCAGCCTCGCCACGGACCGTTCAACATTCGCTTGACCAATGGCACCGGCGACGCCAGCTTACGCGGCTTTTCCCCCATTTACTCTTATGTCAAAGGTCTGCAGTATTACAGGATCCCGGGCCACCCGTGGCAGCATCATTCATCGGCGCGGTATGGCCAAGAAAAAGGGCGGCGTCGGCCGTCACGTCACCAAGAATGTGCCCCGGATTTTCAACCCGAATCTGCATGAGCATCGCGTCTGGGTGCCTGAGCTGAAGAAGTTTGTGCGCGTGCGCGTGACGGCGCGCGGCCTTAAGACGATCAATAAGAACGGCGCTTACTCCGCACTGAAAAAAGCCGGCCTCATCTAAGCCGGCGCGTCCTCCTGGGCGGTGGGTCCAGACTCCGTCGAGTCGCCGATTTTTGCCTCCGGCTCCTCCTGCAGACGATCCGCTACCGGCGCGTCCTCCTGGCTGGTGGGGCGCCGTAACGCGGGTGAAGGAGCGGCCGGGCTTTCAGACTCCGTCGAGCCGACTATCGTCGCATCCGGCACTTCCAGCTGATCCCCGGTCGGCGCTTCGACCGGCCCTGACTCAGCCGAACCGGTTTCCTCAACTTTAGCCTGCTCTGCCGCGGGTAGCGCGGGCTTGGCTTTCACCCGAGGCAAATCCAGCGAGCCATCGTTGAACTCAATGACATACCCTTCGCTGACCAGCCAGCGCAGGTCGGAGGCCAGGCCCAGTTTCCGCGCCTCCACTTCTTCCGCCGGAACGTCCACCAAAATTTTGTCGGCCAAATCCTTCCGGTGCATTCCGGGGTGGGCCGCAACGGTTTGCAGGATCGCCTGCACATGAGCCGAGACGCCCGCCTGCTCATGGGTGAAAGGACGCACCCGCACAGAAGTCACAAAGAGCATCCCCCGGCGATGCCGGAAAATATGCAGACTTTCTTCCCGGAAGCGGTTGGACAATTCCTGCATGACTTGCGAGGGCGAACGCGTTTCCCTCGACCAGGCATCTTCAATGAGGCGGCGCAATAATCGATCGGACAACTGGCGGCTATTGACGCCACCGATCGTCGGTTCGTTAACCGGCCGCACGAGGCCAGGAAGGTAGTTTTGCCGAAAGTGCCGTTCGGTATCGGCTGCGCTCTGGAATGTCAGCGGCGGTTCTTCCCGCAGGGTCGTATAAGTCGTAATACTGCGCGCTTCTTCCTTCCATTGCTCGACCACGGCCGGGTCGCTCACGATCTCGATCTGGCGCTGATATTCCGGAAAACTCATGCGCCGGCTAAAACGTTGTTCGTAGAGAGAGCGGAGCTTGGGCTGATACGCGTGATGATTTGTCGGCCCCAGGAGCGTGCCGCTGGCCCGGCAGCGCGCCACCGTTGTAAAGTTGCCCTTGATCGGATCGCCCTGTGTGACCTCCACTTTATAAAAATCTCCCTGGGCCAGGCGAAAAGCGTTCGACTCCAGAATCTCGCGTTCAACCGAGACCGCTCCGTCCTCGCCAATCTGAAAGAGGGGCGTCTCGGGCTTGGTGGTGAGGCGCACGTCGTAGCGCTCCGGTTTTTCCAGGAACAGGCGAGCCAGAGCAAAAACCGAGTAGGCCAGAGGATTCGATTTTACCTGCGCGGCCACGCTCTCGAGCACGGGCGGGTGCGGCAAAAACCGGACGGCCACGCGCGCGGCCAATTCTTGCACCGCCTTTTCCTGAGCCTCCCGCCGCTGATGATCGTCGGGGGCCGGTCCGGTGCGCCGCTCCCGCGACGGTCGTTTGTCCTGGCCCTGACGGCGCGGTCCCCGGCCCTCTTTGCCCGGACGGGCGTCGCGCCCCCGACCGCCGGGCCGCGGAGCCTGGCCTCCCCGTCCGCGGCGATCGTCGCCGTCGCGTCGGCTGCTTCCCCGCTCCACTTCTCCCTCATAATGCTCGTAGCTGGGAGCTGGGGCGGATTCCTTCAGCCACGAGGGCAGAAGCTTGAGATCGAGCAAATCGCCTGGCTCGACGGGACCGGTTGACATGCCCCTCATTTACCCGATGCCCGGGCGAAGTAAACCCGAAGGCGTGTCAGAGGCCGCCAAAAAAGGCGAACCGCCTCGAAGCCCGGGGTAAATGGCGCCGCCCGGGCGGCAAAATCGATTGACAAGATTGCAAATTGTTTTACTTGCGATGCGGTAACGGGTGAGTTAAGCCTTCCGCTCCCAAACAACCGAATTTTATGGCCGACAAAACAACCGAAGAGAAGGTCAAGGACATCATCGTCGAACAGCTGGGGGTAAACCCGGAGCAAGTCACGCCGCAGGCGTCCTTTATTGAAGATCTGGGGGCGGACTCCCTCGACATCGTGGAACTGGTGATGGCGTTCGAAGAAGAATTCTCCGTGGAAGTGCCGGACGAAGACGCCGAGAAACTGCAAACCGTCGGCGATGTCATCAAATACATCGACGAACGGGCCAAGCAGGCGTAGGCCGGATCACTTTCGCTAAATTTGACGCGCTGGACTCCGTGTCCGGCGCGTTTTTTTTGGCGGCGGCGCCCGCGATTTTCGGCCTACAGATTCTGCCGCTTTTTCAGCGCTCTCCTGCCTACTCAGCGCGAAGGGTTCTGCAAACGCGGCTTACGTGCGGACGGGGACAGACGCTCGTTTTCGGTGTAGAGTTGCCCCGTGCCGACATACGTTTACGAGACCACCAAGAGCAAGCGGCCCCGACGTTTCGAGGTTCAACAGCGCATTAGCGACAAGCCGCTTCGTGTCGACCCAGCCACGGGCGAAGCAGTGCGCCGCGTGATTTCCGGCGGTTACGGAGTCCTCGTTCGCGGAAAATCCACTGGCCCGTCCGTCGGCTCCGTCGGCTCCCATTGAGTCCTCGCCGCGGGGAGAATCGACCGGAACTTGAGAAAAATCCGGATTGCTGCTACTTGCTTCTTCCTCCCCGCTCGTCGCCCGCTCTCGGGCTAATCCTAATAGATGATGCAAGCCGGTAACACTGTTCCCGTCCCGGGCGGACTCGCCCGGCTCGTTTCCGGGAAGGATCTGGAGAACTCCGCTCCCTGGCAGGAAGCGTTTGCCGCGCGCTGCAAGGATTACCGCTATTACGAAATCCTGGAAGAGACGCTCAACGACGGCTTCGAACATCATTATGTCGTGCTGGAAGACGAATCCGGCCGGGTGCGCGCGGTGCAGCCGATCTTTTTTCTGCGGCAAAATCTCACCGAAGGCGTCACCGGCAGGATCCGTTCCGCCATTGATGCGGTCCGCCGGAAATTTCCCCGCTTCTTGACGATGCGCGTGCTCATGGTCGGCTGCGCCGCCGGCGAAGGTCATCTGGGCTGCGCGCCTGCTGATGCCGAATGGGTGGTGCGGGCCTTGCACGCCAGCCTTCCCGTCATCGCCCGCCAGCACCGCGCTTCGCTCGTTATTCTGAAGGATTTTCCAGCCCAGTATCGGGCGACGTTGCGCGGATTCGCCGCCAATGGATACGCCCGCGTGCCCAGCATGCCCTACACGAGACTGGCGCTCAACTACCCCGACTTCGACGCCTACCTGGCCACGCTCGGCAAGGCCACGCGCAAAAATCTGCGGCGAAAATTTCGCCAAACCGCGCAAGCCGCGCCCATCACCATGGAGGTGGTGACCGACGTCACGCCCTACCTTGACGAGATTCACCCTCTCTACCTCCAGGTGCATGACCGTTCGGCTCTTAAATTCGAGACCCTGACCAAAAATTATTTTCGCGATATGGGCACACGCATGCCCGAGCGAACCCGGTTTTTCCTTTGGCGGCAAAACGATCGCATCATCGCCTTTAGCTTCTGTCTGGTGCATGAGGGCACGCTCTACGATGAATGCCTGGGTCTCGATTATGCCGTGGCCCTCGATCTGCACCTCTATTATTATACGATTCGCGACATCATTAGCTGGTCGCTCAAGGAGGGACTGAAATTTTATTACAGCAGTCCGCTCAACTATGATCCGAAACTGCACCTTGGCTGCACCCTTGCGCCGCTCGATCTTTACGTCCGGCACATGGCGCCGTTGCTCAATCCGATTTTCCGCCAGGCCGTCAAATTCCTGGAACCGACCAGGCACGACCCGGTCTTGCGCCAGTTTCCCAATGCGCATGAGCTCAACCCCTGATTCCAGGTCATGAGCCGATCCTTACGTTCGCCCCGCGTCGAGCCAGGTTCATCTCATTTGCAACCAGCGGCTTCATCGCCAGCTCCAGCCAGGCCCGTCTCCATCCTCAAGCGTTCAGTCAGATTTTTCGGAAACCCCTGGCTGCAGCTCGTGCTGAACGCGCTCATCGTGACCGCTTCCGAACTGTTCCTAAAACTGGGGGCGCGCGACACCGCCGATCTTACGCAGACATGGGCATGGACCGGCGTGACCGGGTTGGCCTCCGCCTGGACGTGGTTAGCCATCATCTGCATCATTTTCAGTCTGCTCGGCTGGCTTTACATACTCCGCCACCTTCCGCTCTCCATCGCCTTTCCGCTTTCTAACGCTCCCCATATTCTGGTGCCCATGGTGAGTTCCGTCTTTCTGGGCGAAATGATTTCCGGCCGGCGCTGGTGCGGCATCGTGCTGGTCTTGATCGGATTGCTCTTGGTGGCGAAACCGTTCGCACGCATCGAAGAAAAACTATGAAGCTCCTGCCGTTCCTCCTGATTTTCATCGCCCTCGTCACCTTTGTGACGGGCCAGCTTTTCTTTAAGCGGGCCATGGAGGAGTCCCGGCGTCTCGGATTCGGCCGGAAGTTCGCCATTTATTTTTTTCCGGGAATCGCCTCGATGACGGTTTCCTTTTTCCTGACGCTCGGTTTGCTCCAGCGTTTCGACCTGAGCTACATCTACCCTTTCCAGGGATTGAGCGTTATCATCATCACCGCGCTGGCGGCGTTTCTGTTGAAGGAGAAATTGACGTTCCAACTCAGTCTGGGCGCGCTCCTCATCAGCGCGGGAGTCGTGCTCGTATCACTCAGTTAAGGCCGGCCAAAGCGTGGCCAAGGCAGCGTGATTGATCCGGCTCGCTTCGTCCCGTCCCGGTCGCGTCAGTCGAGGATGATCCATTTCCGCCGCGAACTTTTGCTTCCAGCGGGCGTAACGCGGGGCTGAGTAAGCGCCACAAATATCGCCGCCCACAATCCGATTTTTCTGGCGCAGCACCGACAGAGCCCACACCAGGTCCGCCAACATGAAGCGGCCGCTTTCCCAATTGGTCACGGCTGCCTCCGCGCGCAGACAATCCAGATCAATCGTCACATAAACCGCGCCGGTCGCGGTCCCTTGCACAAACTGTTCGAATTTTTCGCGCCAGTTGCCTTGCCGAATGGCGCCACGACGCTGCTGATTCTTTACCGAACGACGGTCGGTCCAGGGATGAACCTCCAGGCGGCCGGAGCGTTCCGCGCGACGATTGCCGAACATTTGACCGGGCCACCAGCACTCGAAATTTCCGCAGCCCCACACGCTCACACGCTGCACCAGCGGCCACTCCAGCGCGCGATTCACCCAGCTGCCGCAGCCCCACTTTGGGGGACGCACATCCCAGTCCGGATGGTTGTCGAAGGAAAGCAGCACCACCGGCTCGCTCACCTGCCGCAGCCAAAGGCCCGTGAGATGATGAAAATCACCGGAGCCAAAAAGGATAAAGGGCGCCAACTGAGTTTCAACCTCACGGAAAAAAAGTTCCATCAACCGCGGCGGCGCGGAGAAGCGCAAACGCGGACCCCATGCGCGCGCGTCCAGCACCGGCAGGTCAAGGGCATCGTGCCGCCACGCATCGTCCAGATTGAGATGAAGCGCGCGACTCAGATAGAATCAGGGTGAGCGCGAATGGAAGCGCCCTTCGCTGGCCTTGGCCAGGCGAAGATTTTCCTGGGCCGGACGAAACTGCGGGTCGAGCCGGAGAGCTTCTTCATATTGGATGATAGCCTGGGTTACCCTGCCCTGCTGAGCGAAGACATTGCCAATGTCCGTTAGCACATCCGCCCGGCTCGGCTGCAACTTTGCCGCTTCCTGATAATGAGCCATGGCTCCGTCGAGGTCTCTTTTCACCATCAGCGCCGTCCCCAGATCGCAATGAGCGTCGGCGAATTTCGGATTCAATTTCAGCGCCGCCTCATAGTGCCCTACGGCCTCGTCCAGCTGGCCCTTCTTATCGAGAAAAGCGGCGTAATTATATTGGGCCTGGGCAGACTTCGGATTCAGCTCGATGGCCGCGCGATATTGCGGCTCCACTTCGTCGGTTCGACCCATGCGCTCGAGCAGATACGCATAGGCGGCGCGCACCTCCGCGTTGCGCGGCTCAACGCGCAGTGCTTCTTCAAAATGCGCCTTGGCCGGGTCGAACTTGCTCTCGTCCGCCAGGAGCTTCGCCAGGTTGATATGCACCTTCGTGTATTCGGGATCAAACTGCAGAGCCAGCTGGTATTGCTCCTCCGCTTCCGCATTCCGGCCCGCCTGTTGCAAAGCCGTACCATAATTAAAATGCTGCCGCCCGCCCCGGGGGAAATCGGCCACCACCCACCCGGAACGATCCACCGCCGAAGCCGTGGTGTGCATCTGGCCCAGCCAGAGAGCCGTGAGCGGAATGACAAACGCCACCGCCCATTTTGAGCCGTGCAGCAGCCATCCCGGGAGAAACGTGTTTTGCGTGATCTCCGTTCCTCCGGTCAATCCCAGCGATTGCCGGGTCGCTTTCTCCCGGACCTTCCAGATAAAGCCATCGTAATAAAAATGGAGCAGCGCGGAGGCGGCGAGCACGCCGGTGAGAACCCGTTTGACCGTCTCGACCTCGAGATGGGCGTTAAAATAGCCTAACGAGCCGTAGGCAAAAACCAGGCCTACGTAGAGGCCGATGAGCGATCCGCTCCGCCGGAAAACAAAGCGCATAAAACCGCCAATGGAGCTGTCCTTCTCCACCCGGTTCCGATTGTAAATCCAGACGATCGAGAGGTATTGCACGTCGTGAAAAACCTCAAAGAGGGCGATGCCCGCGAGAATGTTGCTCACGCCGTTATTGCAGTACCACCAGAAGCTGATGCTGGTGGCGAGCAGGGCCAGCTTCACCGGGTTGGAACGTTTTCCCAAAGTCCATCCGTGAATAAAATGGGCCAACGCTAAAACCGTCACGGCGATGGCCAGCGTCAGCACGCCCTTCTGCATACTCTGGATAATCCAGGGCGGAATCGGCGGAGCACCGCTCGCATAAATCATTTCCAAGGTGTCCGTCATGCGCGCGGGAGAGAGGAGCACCCCAGCGGCGAACCAGATGCCGCAGGTCGCGAAATCCAGCCGACGCGTCAAGGCGGCGAACGCCCCCGTCTTGGCATCGTAAATCCGGCAGAACCCGTAGGTCTGCATCATCCCGTGCCACACTCCCCAGAGGAACACGATCAGCACCAAGCCTTTCAAATCCCACCAGTAAAAACAGACACAGACGCCAACCAGAAAAATGGGCGCAAAAATAAAACGCCACCGGAACCGCTCAAAGAGGGCGCGATCCCCGTAGGCGCGGATCATTCCCGGCAAATGATGTCCGAGGGCCCCGAAGGCCGTCACAAAAACGTAAATGTCCTGGGCGCTCCAGCGCGCCTGGGCGAGGGCAAACATGGGCACAAGCAGCAGCGGCGTCCCCACATAGAGCAGGAGGTCCCGCCAACTGCTCA
Organism: Chthoniobacterales bacterium; assembly: GCA_036498025.1. Classification (GTDB taxonomy): domain Bacteria; phylum Verrucomicrobiota; class Verrucomicrobiia; order Chthoniobacterales; family UBA10450; genus JBBRDU01. The sequence goes on along the minus strand of DASXIK010000295.1, from coordinate 46 downwards.
GGATCCAAAGGTTGCGCTTCGGCATCGTCGTCGGAACCGCGGGCAC
>DASXIK010000294.1:0-6670 GCA_036498025.1 Chthoniobacterales bacterium | reverse complement strand
GCCGGGTGTTCACGCGCACGGCTCGTCGCCGGATTTCGCTGAAGCGATAAAATAAAATCTCACTCTGCCACCTGATGGTGCGCTCCTTTTCCGGGTCGTCCGGGTTCAAAAAATCCGCCCGCGGCTGAGGCACGCCGTTCTTGATGAGAATCTTGCGGGCGAGTTCCTTGAAATCATCCGGACGCAGAGGGGTGACCGGTTCCGTGCTCTGGCGAACGAACGAAACGCTGGCACCGAGTTGCCGCAAACGCGGGGCCAAAAGGCGTGAGACCCTCAACGTCAGATCCCCTTCGGTCACCGGCAGCGCGTCACCCACTTGGAACCAGCGCTCCTCCATTTTCGCCCAGGAGCCGCCGAGATGGCCGGGATCGAGGGCGATGCGCAAGCCGGCCAGCGGTCGCTCGGGAGTCGTCGCCCCGAGCGATCGGGCGCGATGCCAAAGACGCGGCACCTGCGCGGCGGCGGCGTCGTTGGCGGCGAAGCGCAAGGTGAAATAGGTGTCGGGATTGCGTCTCTTAAGAATGCGCGCAGAATCGGGGCTAACGGAAATCAACCGCTCGGAGAGGCCGTGCGTGCAGTAAACCGTCTGGAGCAAGCGCACAAATTCATCGTGCGTGATGGTTTCCTGGTATTTCTCAAGCACCTGCCATTTCGGCGGGGCACCCAGCACCCCAAGGTTGTCGGCCGCGTCCGCTGCTGCTACAGAGAGGGCCAGATGGACCGCTCCACAGGCCAGACCCAGCAAAAATTGATTAAAACGAAACATCCGCGTTTGGATTTCAGCCTCTTAGATAGGATGCTCGGCGGATGCTAAGGGTCCTTTTCCTGGGTGACATCGTGGGCGAGCCCGGCCGTCAGGCCGTGATCGAGCGGCTGCCGGAGTTGAAAGAAAAGTATACACTCGATTTCATTGTCGCGAACGGAGAGAACGCCGCCGCAGGCCGTGGGATCACCGGCAAGATAACCATCGATCTTCTCCGCGCGGGAGTTTCCGTGATTACCTCCGGTGACCACATCTGGGATCAGAAAGACATCTTCTCTTTTCTTGATCTCGAGCCGCGACTCTTGCGGCCCCTCAACTATCCGGAAGGAGCTCCGGGCAGCGGCGCCATCGTGCTGGAGACGCCCAAGGGAAAAATGGGCGTGATCAATGTCCAGGCGCGCACCTTTATGCAGCCCATCCTGGAGAACCCCTTTCGCGCGATCGATGCCGCTGTTACCAAGATGCGGGCGGAAACCGCCTGCATCCTTGTCGACGTTCATGGAGAAACCACCAGTGAAAAAATCGCCATGGGCCGGTTCCTCGATGGCCGGGTTTCCGCCGTCCTGGGCACGCACACGCACGTGCAGACGGCCGATGAGCAAATTTTTCCCGGCGGCACTGCCTTTCTTTGCGACGCCGGCATGTGCGGGCCGACAAATTCGATTCTGGGGCGCGCAATAGAGCCGATCATGAACCGTTTTGTCTCGAACCTGCCGGCCCCGTTTCCCGTTGCCGGCGGGGAAGTCCGCCTGCGCGGAGCGCTGGTCGAGGTGGATGAAGCGACCGGACGGGCCGTTCGTATCTTTCGCATTGACGAGCCGGGAGCGGTGCGAGCAGCGGCGCCGGAGCATCCGACAAAAACGGACCTGGAAAGTCCGTCCACATGAGTAATTGCGCTTTCCCGCCAACGGCGGTTAGGCGATGATGATTCGAATCTTTCCCCAGATTAAATGTCTAACTTAATTAAAGATCATGATGAAAAGAATCTCCGCTCTCTGTCTGGCTGCGGCTCTTGGCCTCTGCCCTCTGCCCACCGCGAAGGCGCAAGGGAACCCCGAATCAGCCAAGCTGGCCCGCCAGGGATCCGAAGCCGCCAAAGCCGCCGACTGGGACAAAGCCATCGCCGCGTTTCGCAAGGCCGCCGAAATGGACGCGAAATGGAACACCAACCTGGCCGCCGCCCTGCAACAGCGCGGCGCCGTTTACATGAGCCAGCAAAAATTCCCGGAAGCTGCGGCTGATTTCACTGAAGCGCTCAAGATCACTCCGCGCGACGCCGCAATTCACGAACGCCGCGCTTACGTGGAGATGAAATTACACGAGGTGGACAAGGCGCTGGCCGACTATTCCGAAGCGATCAAGATCAACCCGCAAGAGATCCGCTATTACATGCCGCGCGCCTATATTTACGAAGTCAAAGGCGACCTGAAAAATTCCATGGCTGATACCGAGCACGTCCTCAAGGTGGACAAGAACAACGCCGAAGCGCAGGCGCGCAAGGCGCGTCTTGAGAAAATTCAGAAGATGAAGGCGAATGAGCAGGCGAACGCGCCGGGAAATACGCCGATCCCTGCCCCGCCGCCCAAGAAATAGCGATTGTGATTTCGGTTGGAGGGCGCCGCGCTCTCGGCGCCCAAGCTGGGGACACGACGGCGCGTGTCCCTCCGTTTTGTAGCCACGTCGCTGCGCGACGTGCCAAACCGGCCACAGACCGGTTGCGAAACAGCCCCGAACGAACCCGGGAACTACGGCTGGGCGCCGTTTTGTTGCTCTGGCGCCTCCTCCGGCTCGGCTGCTTTCTCGACACTGAAGCGCCGCTTCCGGCGATTCGCCGGCAGAGGCGAGAGCGTCATGGTGACGTTGCGCCCGGCGATCTTCGGCTCCATCTCGACCTGCGACATGCCGGCCAGATCGTCCTTCACCTTGTGCATGAGTTGCATGCCAAATTCCTGGTGGGCCATCTCGCGGCCACGGAATTGCAGTTGCACGCGCACCTTGTTTCCTTTGTCCAGAAAATCTTCGCCATGACGGATCTTCGTTAGGTAATCGTGCTCGTCAATATTAACGCGGAACTTGATCTCCTTCAGTTTTGCGCCCGAAGGTTTTTTATCCTTCTCCTGCTTGGACAGGTCGTAGCGGAATTTGCCCAGCGCTACGATTTTACAGACCGGCGGATTAGCGGTGGGCGCGACCTCCACCACATCGAGCCCAAGCGACTGCGCTTTGCGCAGCGCATCGGAGAGCTTCATGACGCCCAGCTGTTCGCCGCTGGATCCCAGAATGACCCGGACTTCGCGTGCGCGAATCCGACCGTTTACACGAAATTGTGATTGCAGATTAAGTCAAAGCTCCAAGCCGGCGAAACGGGAGTGCACCATCGCGCCGTCAGTTTTTCTTTCGCAAATTCGGCTGCTCCGTGGCGCAGCCGAAACACTCGACGCTGCCGTGGCTGCGAGGACCACGGCGACGGGCTCGCAACACCGCGAGCCGAGGGGAAGTTGTAGGCTAGTTTTCGCTGCTGGCAAGGTTAAACTGGTGACAATCAGGTTGCCATCCTAGCAACAAACTAGGCAGGTGGCGAGCCGAAATGCGCCGAATGAGCCGCATAGACCGCGGCATCGTCGAGCATGGAATCGATCGCGCTGTTCAGCGGCCCAACCCTGGCGAACCCTGAAAAAACCGCGCGATCCCCCATGGCCGCGTCCACGACAAACGTCGGCCGCTGCGTGACTTGCAACGCCTTGAAATCCGAAGTGCTCGCGCGCACCCGTTCCTCGACGTCAACGGATTTGGCGCGCTCCAGAAGCTTGCCTTTTTCCACCCTGGAAGCACGCGCCCCGACCTCGGCCGCTACGTCCCATTGGCCGAATCTCAGCCCATCGCGCAGGCCCGCGTGTGACAGGGCCAGGCGCACCCGGTCATCCTTTATCCCAAAATCTTTGGCCGCCTCCGCGATCAGGTTCGGAGGCAGACACTCCTGGATGTTCGGCTCATACCACGCGGGCTTCAGCATGAACGGAGAACGCATCATCATCCCGCTGCGCCGATAAAACCACTCCGCCTGCTCGACCGTTTTCGGAAAACCGGACGCATCCATCAGCGCGATCTTCCAATCGAACCGAACCCTCCCTTCATAGCGCTCCTGTAATTCTGCCCAAGCCGGTTCAGCCCAAAAGCACCACGAAGAAATGACGTCGAGAAAATAGGTGACGGTGATTTGCATGTTTTCCAACTTTCACCCGCAAACCGCCGCGTTCAATGACAACCCGCGGAAAACCGGCGCGCCGTTTGGTTGACTTACCGCGCAAAGCCTCAACCTTCAGTTTCCCTGTTTGATTGAGCTTTACCACATTCTGCTGTTCCTGGCGGTCATCTCCCCGCTCGCCGTCCTGGCACGCGGCTGGCGATCGGAAGCGGCGTCCTCCTGGCGCAACGCCGCCTTTATCGTCCTCGGCATCACCGGTGTCGCCTGGATTTTCTTTCGGCACGAGGCCGGTTTCGTGGGCGCAGGTGCCTGGCTGATGCTGCTCTTTCTGCCAGCCGTCGGCCTGAAGCGAGTGACGGAGCTGGCCGCCCTTCGCCGCTATACCCAGGCGCGCAGACTCGCGGCCGCCCTGCAGATTCTGCATCCCAGCCGGGAATTGCGCGAGCAGGTGCAGTTTTTCCGCACCCTCGAGTTGCGCCAGACGCAAGGTCTCATCTCAGCGCCCTCCGTGAAATTCGGTCGCCGAACTTCAGCTTTCCGGGATCGCCTCTCCGGCGCGTGGGCCGTGACCTTGCTGATCGTCGTGAACATGGCTGTCTTCGCCGTCGAAGGCCGTTCCTCTACCGATCCAGTCATCCTGTCGAAACTGGGAGCGCTCGATCCCGTCATGGTGGTCTGGGGACATCAGTATTGGCGGCTGGGCACAGCCTTGTTTCTGCACTACGGAATTGCTCACCTCCTGTTCAACCTTTTCGCTCTCTACATTATCGGACCCGCCTTGGAACGCGCCATCGGCGGAGTGCGCTTCCTCATTTGCTACCTTGTTTCCGGCCTGGGCTCGAGCGCAGGCGTGGTCTTACTCATGCTGGCACGCATTGTTCAACCCGCCCAATTGGTCGGCGCGTCGGGCTGTGTCATGGGCGTGGTGGGCGCCTGGGCGGGTTACTTGCTTCTGCACCGGCACGCTCCCGATGCCAAGAAGCGGCTGAGCAATATCCTCCTAATTATCGCGGTCCAGGTGGCCTTCGATCTTTCCACACCCCAGGTGAGTATGTCCGCCCATCTCTGCGGGCTGGTCACCGGGTTTTTTCTCGGCCTGGCCATCACGCCGCGTGACCCCGCGCAAGCGAGACAGACGAGACTGCTTTAACAATCGGTATTTTGCCCGGGAAGGCTGGCCCGTATTATGCAGGAAAGCATCCAGCCGCCATGTTGCCAGACTTGCTGCTGCGCTGTTTCTTGATTAAATCCCGCTCGTCCATCTGACCCGCGCCTCCCGCTTATGCCTAATTTCCAAACCTACAATGTGACCCCCACGCTGCCCGGCCCGCTCGAGCCGCTGCGGGAGATGAGTTTCAATTTATGGTGGACCTGGGAGCCATCAGCCCGCCGTCTTTTCCGCCATCTCGATCCCGAATTATGGGATCGCACCAATCACAATCCCATGCGCATGCTGCAGTTGTCGCGGCAGGTCCGCCTGGAGGAAGTCGCCCAGGACAAGACGTTCCTGCGCGAGTTGAATGAGGTTTACGACGCCTTCAAAAAATATCTCGGGCGCAAGGATACTTATGGCAAAACCGGCGCCGGCGCCGCCCTGCGCAAACCGGTAGCATACTTCTCCGCCGAGTTCGGCTTTCACGAATCGATTCCGAATTATTCCGGCGGCCTCGGCATCCTCTCCGGCGACCATTGCAAATCGGCCAGTGACCTCGACCTCAACTTCGTGGCGGTCGGCCTGCTCTATCGTCATGGTTATTTCCGCCAGGAGATCGACAAGGACGGCATCCAGGTCGCCGTCAGCCTGAACCAAAACTTCCATCACCTGCCCATCCGCGAAGTGCGTCAGGGAGATAAGCCCCTGCTCATCTCCGTGCGGATCCTGGACCACGAGGTCTGGGCGAGAATTTGGGAGCTACACGTCGGCCGGGTGAATCTCTACCTGCTCGACACCGATCTCCCCGAAAACACGCCGGCGGACCGGCTCATCACGGCCGAGCTTTACGGCGGCGACCTTGAAATGCGCATGCGCCAGGAGATCGTCCTCGGCATCGGCGGCGTGCACGCGCTCAACGCGCTCGGCCTCGAGCCCGAAGCCTTTCACATGAACGAAGGCCACTCGGCCTTTCTCGCCGTCGAGCGCATCCGGCGGCTGGTCACGGAAAAAGGGCTCGATTTCTACTCCGCCGTGCAAGTGGTCGCGTCGGCCAATGTTTTTACCACGCACACGCCGGTGCCGGCCGGGAACGATTCCTTCCCCCGGGAGATGATGCGCAAATATTTCGGCAATCTGGCCACCGAAATTGGCCTGCCCTTCGATGAATTCCTTTCTTTCGGGCAAACGCGCATCAACACCACGGACCCGTTCAGCATGACCATCCTGGCTCTGCGCCTGAGCCGGCATGCGAACGGCGTGAGCAAGTTGCACGGGGAAGTCAGCCGGGGTTTGTGGAAAGACGTTTGGACCGGCATTCCCCAGCCCGAAGTCCCCATCACCAGCGTGACCAACGGCATTCACACCAAGACCTGGACCGCTCCGGAGTTCTCCGCGCTTTACGATAAGTATCTTGGCAATTGGGAGGAGAACCTGACGAACGAAGATTTCTGGCGGCGAGTCATGGACATCCCCGACGCCGTCCTTTGGGATACGCATCAAAAGCTGAAACTTCGTCTCGTGCAATTTGTGCGCGAGCGCGTGCGCCGGC
>DASXIK010000293.1:0-5202 GCA_036498025.1 Chthoniobacterales bacterium | reverse complement strand
CGCGGGCCCCGTCCTTCTGCGTTTGCATGAGACGCTGCGCCACCACTTTGATGCGCTCGGGGCTTCCCACCGAGGTGCCGCCGTATTTCTGAACAATCAAACGCATGGTGGAAAGGGTTTAGCCACAGATGAACACGGATGAAACACAGATTCAGAGGATGAATCGGCTCGGATGTCTTTCACATGCCAATCTCTCGCATCACAGGGAGACCGCGGCCAGGACGTCGGCCACATTTGGCCGCACCGGCTTCATCTGCGCCACCCGTTCGGCAAAAACTTCCGGATCCTTCAACCCGTGCCCGGTGACCGTGCAAACGAGCCGGCTGGCTTCCGGAATTTTGCCCAGCGGATAGCGCGCATCCGGCGCCGTGCAGCATTTCAACAGCCCGGCAATGGAGGCAGCGCTCGCCGGTTCCACAAAAATGCCCTCGCTCCCAGCCAGCCAGAGTTGCGCTTCGAGAATCTCCTGGTCCGTGACAACGTCGATGGCTCCGTGCGATTCTGCGATCGCCGCCGTGGCTGATTTCCAGCTCGCGGGATTGCCGATGCGAATGGCGGAAGCAATCGTCTCCGGGTGTTCGATGATTTTATTGTGAAAAATTGGCGCTGCGCCGGCGGCTTGAAAGCCAAGCATGACCGGCATTTTCTCGGACTTACCGGCTTCGTGATATCGCCGGTAACCCTCCCAATACGCGGTGATGTTTCCGGCGTTGCCCACCGGCAGAAGATGAAAATCCGGCGCGTCTCCGAGAACATCCACGATCTCGAAAGCGGCCGTGGTTTGTCCAGCAATGCGAAAGGGGTTAATGGAATTGACCACCACGAAGTCATCGCGACTGCCCAATTCGCGCACGAGGCGCAAGGCATCATCGAAATTGCCGTCGATGGCCACGATGCGGGCGCCGTAAACAACCGCCTGGACCAGTTTTCCTGAGGCGATCTTTCCGGCGGGCAGGATGACGATGGCCGGAATTCCGGCGCGCGCCGCGTAGGCGGCGGCAGAGGCCGACGTGTTGCCGGTGGACGCGCAGATGAGCGCGCGCGCCCTGGCTTCCATGGCCTTGGAGACGGCCACGGTCATTCCGCGATCCTTGAACGACCCGGTGGGGTTCAGGCCTTCGTACTTAATATAGACCTGGCAACGGCGGCCCACGCGCTCACTCAGGCGCGGCGAATGAATCAGCGGCGTGCTCCCCTCGCCCAAGGCGATGATGGGCGTCGCCTCGGACACGGGCAAAAATTCCCGGTAGCGATCGATCACTCCCCTCGCCTGCTGCGCGTCTGCTCTGGTTTGCTCTCCGGCCACAAGGGATTCTGTAGCGGCAGTCAGGAGGGATCGCACTTCTTATTTTTGAACGGTGGGGCGACGCTCTGCGGAGCCGTCGAATTGTTGGGAGCTTTCCTCGGCTCCCGCCGCGGCGGGTAAACTGTAGAGTTTGAAAGCCCGGCCGCTCCTTCACCCGCGTTACGGCGCCCCACCGCTGGGAATGGTCCCGAAAATGCGTTGCAAAGGAGGCGTGGATGTTTTCCTGTAGCAAAGCGCATCGGGCGGTGTTCATTCCCTTCACATTCGTATGCCAAGCCTGACCAAAGAAGAAAAGCTGCGTCTCCTCACCATTATGCTGGAGAGCCGGCACGCCGATTTGCGCGAGCAAAATCTGAATCGGCAGGGCAAGGGACATTTTCACGTCTCGGGCATGGGCCACGAAGGACTGGCTGCCATTTCCGTGCAGCTGCAGCCGGATGATTACATTGTTCCCTATTATCGTGATCGCGGACTCGTTCTCGGCCGCGGGATGACCACGGACGAGCTGGCTCTGGAATACTTCGCCAAACGCAATACCGGCAGCGGAGGGCGGCAAATGCCGTCGCATTACAGTGACGCCAAGCTGCATATCTGGAGCGTCCCGACCCCTACCGGTTCGCAACTGCTTCCCGCTTGCGGCATGGCCTGGGGCCTGCAGCTCGACGGAAAGAAGAACGTCGTGGTTACCACCGTGGGCGACGCCGCCAGCCGGCAGGGCGATTTTTTCGAGGCGGTCTGTTTTGCCAAGGAGCGCACGCTCCCGGTGTTGTTCGTCGTGGAAGACAACGCCTATGGGATCAGCAGCCCGACCCGGAAGATTAATCCTCTGGCCCTGGATGTTCTCCAGCCTAACGATTGGCAGCAGGTTGACGGGCACGATGTGCAGGCGCTGCACGACACCGCTGCCTGGGCGCTGGCAAACATCCGCGCGGGCCTTGGCCCCGTCTTTTGCTGGGTAAAAATGGAGCGCCTTTCCAGCCATACCAGCTCGGACGATCAAAAGCTTTATCGCAGCGCCGAGGAACTGGAAGCCCTAGAGCGATGCGATCCGTTGAAGTGCTGGAAGGAACTCCTCATTGAGGAAGGCCTTCTCAGCACGGAGGAGTTTGAAAAAATTGACCAGGAGGTGAAGGAACGCGTCCGCGGCGAATACAACGCGGCCGAAAAAGCGGAGGACCCTTCGCCTAACGAGGTTCAAGTCAATGTGGCCAGGGAAGCGCCCAGGCTCAGCGACGAAGTGCTCCCGCCCGGAAAGTATCGCATCGGGGATACCGTCAATAAAACCTTGCGAGCCGGCCTGAGAGAAGACAGCGGCCGCATTCTCTTCGGCCAGGACATTGAAGATCCCAAGGGCGGCGTCTTTCGGTTGACCCAAAAACTTTCGACCGAGTTTCCCGGCCAGGTTTACAATTCGCCCCTGGCGGAATCGACCATCCTGGGCGTGGCCTGCGGCCTGGCCGCCTACGGCAAGCGTCCCGTCTTCGAGCTGCAGTTTATTGATTTCATCTATCCCGGATTCAATCAGCTGGTGACAAATATTTCGACCCTGCGCTGGCGTTCTTTTGGGAATTGGAAATGTCCGGCGGTGATCTACGCGCCATACGGCGCCTATTTGCCGGGAGGCAGTCTCTGGCACAGCCAGGCTAACGAAGGGGCATTGGCGCATTATCCGGGATTGAGCGTGGTCGTCCCGAGCACGCCGGAAGACGCGGCCGGCCTGCTCTTGACCGCCATGCATGGGGAAGATCCGGTGATCTTTTTGATTCCCAAGCATCTGCTCTGGGCCGAGCGCGAATCGACCGAGCCCATTCGCGCCGTTCCCCTCGGCGTCGCACGGAAGCGCCGCAGCGGATCGGATGTGACAGTGGTGGCCTGGGGCAATACCATGGAAAAATCGCTCGAAGCCCTTGAGCGCCTGGGCAACGACGTCAGCGTCGAGTTGATCGATCTGCGCTCCATCACGCCGTGGGACAAATCGGCCATCGAAGAATCGGTCCGCAAAACCGGACGCCTGGTGGTGGTCCAGGAAGACACGGAAAATTGCAGCGTCGGGCAGATGATTATTTCACACGTGGCCGGCCAACAGGATTTATGGAATCAACTCCTGAGCCCGCCGGCGCTGGTCAGCAAAGGCAACGTGATGATCGGTTACAACCCGATCTATGAGTACGCAGCGTTGCCCGATGTGGACCGGATCGTGGCTGCCATCCGGCGATCGGCCTCCACACGCCGCGAGCGCGCTGTCGCCGGGGTCGCTGACCCCGGTCCTGCTGAGAGGATGCCGGGGTCGGCAAGCCCGACGACAAGAAAAACCGAGCCGCTTAAAGGACGCACACAAAGCATCACTGTTCCCATCATGGGCGAAGGCATTCGCGCGGCGCGGGTGGTCACACTTTTAAAGGCGCCCGGAGATCCCATCGAGTTGGACGATCAGCTGTGCGAAGTGGAGACTGATAAAGCGGTGTATCCGATCGAATCCTCCTTTGCCGGAGTGATGGGCGAATGGAAAATCAAAGTGGGCGACATGGTCGAGATCGGACAGGATCTCGGCACCATCCTCAGCGGCGACGCCGCTTTGTCCGACCAAATGCCGCCTGTCGCAGAGGAATCATTGGAACAAACGGGCAATGGTGCTCATGCGACAACTCATCTGGCGTCTCGAATGAGCGCCACGCACGAAGATTCGCACGGTCATATCCGCGAGCCGGCGTTATCGCCCACGATTACGCGGAAATTAAGCCGCGTCGTTCCCGCCAACCTGCAGATCGATGCGCGCTGGGGCGCCATCCGCAAAGCGCGCGAGGCCGCCAAGAAAAAGGAAGGCAAGAAAGCTCCCTCCCCCAGCGCGATGATCGCCTGGGCCGTGGTGCGCGCCATGGAGAAGCATCCCGCTTTTCGCAGACTGGTGCTCGAAGATGATCGCATAGTGGAAAACGAGGACTTCGATCTGGGCATCGCCGTCGCCCTGGACGGGGATCGGTTATCCACCGCTGTCATCACCAAGGCCAACGCCAAGTCGTGGACGGAGTTTGTCAAAGTGTATGCGGAGACAGTTGAGCAGACGCGCACCGGGCGAGTGGACGCGATGAACGCGCCGGTGGTCATCAGTAGTCTCGGGGCCTTCGGAGTACGCGCCGCCGCGCCCATCGTTGTCCCGCCGTCGGTGGCCACCCTCTTCGTGGGCGCGGCGCACAGCGAAGTCATGCCTAACGGCAAAGGCAGTGATACCGCCGAGGTGGTCACGCTCTCGCTTACGTTCGATCACCGGGTGGTCAACGGGGCCGGCGCCGCCAGTTTCGCGAAGGAAATTAAGGAGCAGATCGAGCAGTTTAAGATTCAGCCGGTTAAGGCGGCTGCCGCGCGGTAAGCTTCACGATCGTTCCTGTAGCCGCCCCGCTCTGTCGGGGCGCCAACTGCGGGGGTAAGCGCGCGGAGTGCACGGCGCAGCGCGCCGTCCCTACCGAACAGAGGTTCTTAGATTGTTCTTGCTTGCCGGAGATGGGTCCGATAACCCTGCACCTCAATACCTAACTTCTTATGATTACGATCCTAGCTTCGCACTTACTTGGCGCTCTCATGCATTTTCGGCCCCTGCTGGCGCACGCAGATTCTGACAACGCCAACGCAACCGCCGCCGCAGCGGGAGGCGCTGTGGGCGGCATCATTGGCATTGTCGTGGGCTTGCTGATCATTATTTCGATGTGGAAAATCTTTGCCAAAGCCGGTCAACCCGGCTGGGCTGCCATCATTCCGATCTATAACTATTACATCTTGTGCAAAATCGTGGGTCGGCCCGGCTGGTGGGTTCTGCTGCTTTTCCTGTGCGCCACGATCTTTGGGATCATTCTTTGTATTGATCTGGCGAAAAGCTTCGGCCAGGGCGTCGGGTTCGCGCT
>DASXIK010000292.1:0-2920 GCA_036498025.1 Chthoniobacterales bacterium | reverse complement strand
GCCAGGAGATTTCGCGCGCGGCACGCACGCCGTCCTTATTTTGGATGGGTGAAAAGTGATTAGTCATAGGTGATTAGTTAGCGGCCTAACGAGGCGATGGCGCAGTCAGAACATGGGTAACACTTATTCTTCATTGGTTGCGCAACCTGCTAACGCGCCCCGCCGGTCGAACTGCGTTCGAATCTCCGGAATGTCGTTAGCCTGGTGCGCGGCCGATCACGGGATGTTGGCCCAGGCGTTGACGTGGCGGAAGTGGTGGGATTCGAACCCACGGTGAGTTTAACCCCACGCTCGATTTCGAGTCGAGTGCCTTAAACCGGACTCAGCCACCCTTCCCCTTTGCGGGACGATGTTTCTTCGCCCGAACGATCGACTTTGTAAACTGCCACGATTTTTCGCAATCGGGGCCGAAAAACGGCATCGGGAAGGGCCCATTCGTATTTTTACGCTGGTCGCTTAACGAGTTCCGGTGGCCAACCCGTTGGTCGAAGCGCGGATAGGTCGCCCAAAAAAATGTCACAAAATTCAACTTGCCCAGCGGTCACCCGGAGCTGCATCTTGTGTGTTCGGCAGAGGGAGCTCCCAACATCTTGTGTTATTGACCGTCGTTGACGGCTGTTCACAGGTTTTTGGCCGTTTCCTTGCCTCTAAATTTAAAGTTATTCACAACCGTTAACCGCCCTGCACCGACCATGATCCAACTCAAACCCGGCATCCAACCTTCCTCTCTAACCAAGTCCCGCAAGCCCAACGCCCGGCACAAGGCGCACCCGGGTAAAAAGAAGAAAAAGGCGGGCCTGATTTTCGAGCGGATGTTTAGCGACCCAAACGTCGCGCCGTTCGAGCAAACGGAATGGGAGCGCCGCACGGCGGAAATTACCGACGACAGCGGCAAAGTGATTTTTCGGCAGGAAGAAATCGAAGTGCCGAAAAGCTGGACCGCCCTGGCCACTAAAATCGCCGTCTCGAAGTATTTCTATGGCGACATCGCCAACGGCACCGACCCGCACAAGGGCGGGCGCGAAACCTCCGTGCGCCAGCTCATCCATCGGGTGACCCGCACCCTGACCGACTGCGGAATGGCCGACGGCTACTTCGCCGATCGCCGGTCGGCGGAAGTTTTCTACGACGAATTGACCTGGCTTTGCCTGAACCAGTACGGCGCTTTCAATTCGCCCGTCTGGTTCAACGTCGGCCTTTATCATCAGTACGGCATCGGCAAGGACGGAGGCGAAGGAAACTACTTCTACAATCGCGCCACCGGTGAAGCGGAACGGGCTCGCACGCAGTACGAATATCCGCAGGGCAGCGCTTGTTTCATCCAATCGGTCGAGGACACCATGGAAGACATCATGCGCCTGGCCATGAGCGAAGCCATGCTCTTTAAATACGGCAGCGGCACTGGCTCCGATCTTTCTTCTTTAAGATCGACCCGCGAAAAATTAAGCGGCGGCGGCAAGCCGAGCGGCCCGCTTTCCTTCCTCAAAGTTTACGATCAGGTGGCCAACGTGGTGAAGAGCGGCGGCAAAACGCGGCGTGCCGCCAAGATGAACACCTTGAAAGACTGGCATCCCGACATCGAGGAATTCATCGAGGCCAAACAAAAGGAAGAAAAGAAGGCCTGGGCTTTGATCGAGGCGGGCTACGACGGCAGCTACAACGGCGACGCCTACGGCTCGGTCATGTATCAAAACGAAAACCTGAGCGTGCGCGTGAGCGACGAGTTCATGGACGCGGCCAACGAAGGCCGCGAGTGGTGGACCCGGCGGGTGCGCAATGGCCAGCCCTGCGAATGCAAGGATGCCAGGACACTCCTGCGCAAAATCGCCGAGGGCACGCATGTCTGCGGTGATCCGGGGATGCAATTCGATACCACGATTCACAAGTGGCACACTTGCAAGGGAACGGACCGTCAGAATTCCACCAATCCCTGCTCGGAATATCTCTTCCTCGATAACACCGCGTGCAATCTCGCCTCGCTCAACCTGATGAAGTTCAAGCAGGCGGACGGCTCCTTCGACGTCGATCGTTTCAAGTCCGCGGTGCGGGTCTTCATCACCGCTCAGGAGATCGTGGTGGACAACGCCAGTTACCCCATCAAAGAAATCGCCGAGAACTCCCATATCTTTCGCACGCTTGGCCTGGGTTACAGCAACCTCGGTTCGCTGATCATGAGCTACGGCTACGGTTACGACAGCGTGGAAGGCCGGGCCCTGTGCGGTGCCATCACTTCCATCATGACCGGCGAAGCCTACGATCAAAGCGCCGTCATGGCGCGGGAGATGGGGCCGTTTCCCGGTTATCGCGATGCGCGCGCCAGCGGCGTGCCCAAGCCGGTGGCCAGGGATAACGTCTCCTCCATGCTCGATGTCATCGATCTGCATCGCGGTGCGGTGAGCGAAATTCCGGACATCGAAGAGTTTGCCTATCTCAAGGAGGAAGCGGCGCGCACCTGGGAGCGAGCTGCCCGCCTTGGACGGCGCCACGGTTATCGCAATGCGCAGGTCACGGTGCTGGCACCCACGGGCACGATCAGTTTCCTGATGGATTGCGATACTACCGGCATCGAGCCCGACCTGGCCCTGGTGAAATACAAACTGTTGGCCGGCGGCGGCATGCTCAAGATCGTCAATCAAACGGTCAAGCCGGCCTTGGAACGTTTGGGATATAACTCGGAAGAAATCGAACGGATCCTGGCGCACATCGACGCCTTCGACACCATCGAAGACATCAGCGACACCGATGGCTCCGCCATTTCCTCGGGATTGAAGCCCGAGCATCTCTCCATTTTTGATTGCGCTTTTACACCACACAAAGGCGAGCGTTCGCTTAGCTACATGGCGCATTTGCGCATGATGGCCGCGGCGCAGCCGTTTCTGAGCGGCGCCATTTCCAAGACCGTTAACCTGCCGGAGTCGGC
>DASXIK010000291.1:0-13831 GCA_036498025.1 Chthoniobacterales bacterium | reverse complement strand
AAGGACTTCAGCAAGGACATGAGCAAGGAAGAGGGGCCGGAGGCCCCAGCCGAAGGTCCTCTCGATCCGCTGCCTATTCCGCCTCCGCTCTCGTTTGTGCCGCTGATCAACGTGAGCAGTCCCTGATCGGGATCCAGATTCTCTTCAAGCCCGCTCCCCGGCTCAAACCGTGCGAGCGGGCTTTTTGTTTCTGCGCTTAAAGCTGGTCGGCGATCAGCTGAAAGACGGCGGTATTATCGAGAGACCCTTGTAGGTCTTCGCTTCCCGGGCCAATGCCCAGGGCCAGAACATCGTCGACGGTGTTGAGCGCGCTTTTATCGTAAACGGCTGCCGGTTCCAAATACTCCGGAGACATCTCGGTCTGCTGTTCGCCGGGGTTGGGTGATGGACTGCGTGGCGTTCCATAGGTCCTCGCGCCGTGGGGTCCGGTGGCCCAGGTGAGCCACGGTTGCCCGCCTGAATTTAAACCAAGAAGGGCAATGCCACTATCTTTGCGGAAAGGGAACCCGTTCAAGCTGAGACCGCCGATGGCGACGTCGCCACACACGATGACGGTGGAGCGCGGCCCGCCGTATCGGCGCGCTGTCGCGACCGCGCGATCCAGCTCAATCGTTTCGGCCAGGGTCCGTTCCGCCGTGTTCTCCTGCGCGGCTTTGCCCATGAGGCTGGCATCGACGACCAGCAGATAGCCGCCCGCGTTGTATTGCAGGAGTTCGACTGCGCGACGCACCATGTCGGCCAGGCTGGGCTGATCCTTGCGCGCTTCCAACTGATCGGTGAAGGCCATTTCCGCTCCTGCGAAAGCTCCGAGCAATTTCGGACGGCGCCAGGCCGGGACGCCTTCCAGCTCCGCCCGGGTGCGGACGACATCGAATCCGTTTCCGCGCAACTCGAGCAGCAAATCGCGGTCGTCGCCGCGCTCGCCGCCCTTGGACTGTGGCAGGAGGTGCGCCATGCCGCCGCCCATGGCCACGTCAACCAGTGGCTTGGCCGCAAAGTCTACGGCCAGTTGATCGGCATCGTCCGCCTGCGCCCGATGGGCATAAAAAGCCGCGCAGGTCGCGCCTGTTAGTTTCCCATCCGTGACCAAGCCGGTGGCGTGGCCACGGGCGCGCGCCAGTTCCAGGAGAGTCGTTAGGGGTTTGTCCTCGTCTAGAGCCAGTGCGCGGTTATTCACTTTCTGCCCTGTGGCCAGAGCGGTGGCCGCCGCCGCCTGGTCGGGGGCGGCGAAATCCCGGGAGGAATTTGCCAGCAGGGCGAGATGAGGCAGCGAATCCAGCGCGAGGCGGGCATCGGCGCCGCCAGTGTAAAGCCGCGCGGCGGCCAGGCGTTGGGGCGCCAGCCCTTGACCGATGAAGAGAATGATGCCGAAAGGCTTTTGCACTACCCAGTGCTGAAAATATAAAATGCCCAGGCCGGCAAAAACGATCAGGCAGAACAACGCCAGCAGTTGGTTCCGCCATTTCATGCTGGCGATGTAGATGCCCCTCTTCCGCGTTGTCAACGAAAGAACCGCTTGTCCATGGTTGTAATCGTCGCCACAGTTTGCCCAGATGGCAGGACCCGTGATGCTTTTGATTCGGGATGGCTGGGGGATCAATCCCGGCGGTCGGGCCCAAGCTGAGAGAAACGGCGATGCCACGCTGCTCGCGCGCACGCCAGTGCACGACAAACTTTACGCGGATTATCCCGTGGGCCGGCTAAGCGCCAGCGGTCTCGACGTCGGATTGCCCGAAGGACAGATGGGCAATTCCGAAGTGGGGCATCTCAACCTTGGCGCCGGCCGGATTGTTTACCAGGATCTGACGCGCATTAACAAAGCGATCGCCGAAGGCGACCTGGTGCGGAACACCGTTCTCCAGACAGCTCTGGCCGCGGCGCGCGGTCGCCGCCTGCACCTGCTCGGCCTGGTCTCGGAGGGAGGCGTGCACAGTCATTTCCTGCACATGGTCGCCCTGGCCAACGCGGCCAAGGCAGCCGGCGTGAGCGAAATTTTGGTGCACGCTTTCACGGACGGTCGTGACACTTCGCCCACGAGCGGCGCGGCCTGTCTGCAAACCTGCCAGCAACAGTTGCAGGCGAGCGGCGCGCAAATTGTCACCGTGGTGGGCCGGTATTTCGCCATGGATCGCGACCGGCGGTGGGATCGGACGAAGAAGGCGTGGGACGCGGTCGTGCTCGGCCGCGGCGAAGTTTGTGATTCCTCCCTGAGCGCCGCCCTGGAGCGGCACTACGCCGCCGGGAAGACGGACGAATTCATGCCACCGCTGATTTTTGCCTTGCCTAACGAGCAGCGGGTGCGAGACGGCGACACCGTGGTGTTCTTTAACTTCCGGGCCGACCGCGCCCGGCAACTCTCCCAGGCTTTTCTTTTCCGCGATTTCGACGGGTTCGATCGTGAAGCCTGGCCGCAGGTGCAGTATCTCACGCTCACGCAGTACGACGCCACTTACCCGTCGCCCTTCATCTTCGCGCCGGCCGAGCTGGCTCATATTCTTGGAGAAGTGGTGAGCGCGGCCGGCAAGATGCAGCTCCGCATCGCCGAAACGGAGAAGTATCCGCACGTCACCTATTTTTTTAACGGCGGAGTGGAACGCCCGTTTGCCGGCGAGGATCGCAAGATCGTGCCTTCACCCAAGGTGGCCACCTACGATCTGCAGCCGGAGATGAGCGCGCGTCTCGTGACCGACGAGGTCCTGGCGCGCATGGCCAATTACGATTTGATCATCCTTAACTTCGCCAACCCGGACATGGTCGGGCACACCGGGATTGTCGCCGCCGGCGTCAAGGCGGTGGAGACGATCGATGAATGTGTGGGGCGGATTATTCCCAAACTGCTCGACCTCGATGGCAAGTGCCTGGTCCTGGCGGACCACGGAAATTGCGAACTCATGCGCAATCCGGACGGATCGCCGAATACCGCCCACACGACCAATCTGGTGCATTGCATCTTCGTGGCGCGCGACGCCCGCCGGTATCACTGCCGCGACGGCATCCTTGCGGACGTGGCGCCAACGCTGCTGTTCCTGCTGGGGCTGCCGCAGCCAACGGAAATGACCGGGAAAAATCTGCTCGAGGCGGTGCCGGCTCCTGTGGCCTAACGGATTTCGCCTGGCCGCATTAAAGGGCGGGCGGCAAGGACCGGGAGCGCTCCAAGGCCACTTCTTCAACCGTGATCTGTAATTGCCGGTTCAAGGCGCGCGTGGCTCCCCGCGCGATGCGTTGCAGGAATTGCAGACTGCGCTCCCCGCTGGTGTCATGCCAGGCCGGTCGTTTGCGCAAGCAGAGGTTTCTGTCCGTTTCCACCAGGGCACCCCAGCCGACCGGGATTTCCGGCTCGTGATAAAGTTCCTCGGGCAGAACAAGGAAAAAGAGATTCGCGCAACGATACTTGACCAGGGTCTCGAACTTGGCGCAGGCGTAAAGCCGGTTGTGCAGGGCATTGAGCTCGCGCAGAACGCGGCGGTAATTGCGATGCTCGATGGCGGCAAAGTTGTGGGAGTCGAATTCCGGGAAGAGCGAATCGGCCAGTCGCAGCGCAGGGTAGTGGATGCGCAGATGTTTTTCCAGGACCTGGCGCCGCCGATGAACCGTATCGAGCCGCTCGCGCGTCGCCGGCGTGCAACAATTGTCTCGCCGCAGGTCTGGGCGCGCCTGTTTGCATTCGAAGACGGCGGTGGCGGTGTTCCCTCCGGGTCGGTAGGCCGCCACATCCGCGCGGTAACGGCATTGCGGAAGGCTGACTTCCAGGGCGCACGCGGTGTAGCCCTGGCCCTGGGCCCAGAGGAAAGCGAGCCGTTTCAACCGCAGGTGCGCTGCGGTCTCGGCCGTGCGCTGGGTCAGCTTTTCGTCCATTCCGCCAGCTCCCGCGCCCAGTAGGTCACGATAATGTCCGCCCCGGCGCGCTTGAGCGACGTCATGATTTCGAGAACGGCGGCGCGCTCCTCCACAATTCCTTTTTCCACCGCCGCCTTGACCATGGCGTACTCGCCGCTCACATGATAGACGGCCGTCGGTTTGGCGAAGCGTTCCCGCACGCGCCAGAGAATATCGAGGTAAGGCAGCGCCGGCTTGACCAGCAGGATGTCGGCGCCTTCGTCTACGTCGAGCGCCACTTCCCGCAAGGCTTCATCGGCGTTGGCGCAATCCATCTGGTAGGAACGGCGGTCGCCAAACTGCGGCGGACTTTCCGCCACGTCGCGAAACGGACCGTAAAAGACGGAGGCAAACTTGGCCGCGTAACTGATGATCCCGGTTTGATCGAATCCCTTCGCGTCCAGAGCTGCGCGAATCGCTCCGATGCGGCCATCCATCATGTCGCTCGGCGCCACCATGTCCGCTCCGGCGGCGGCGTGCGACAGCGCCGTTTTCACCAGCAAGTCGACCGACTCGTCGTTCAGGACATGAAAGTGATCGCCATCAATGCGCGTGACCCCGCAGTGCCCGTGGCTGGTGTATTCGCAAAGACAAACATCGGTGATAACGACCAACTCCGGGCATTTTGTTTTGATCAGGCGGCAAGCGTTTTGCACGATGCCGTTTTCTGCATAGGCGCCGCTGGCTTGCTCATCTTTCTTTTCCGGAATGCCGAAGAGGAGGATGGCTTGCAGGCCGAGATCGCGCGCCCGGCTGGCCTCTGCCGCGATGTCGTTCAGGGAAAGTTGGGCCACGCCCGGCAGGCTGGCGATGGGCCGCGGCCGGTCGATCTTTTCGCTGACGAACAGGGGGAGAATAAAATCATGCTGCGAGAGCTTGGTCTCGCGAACGAGATTGCGCAGTGAGGGGGAACGGCGCAGCCGGCGGGGCCGATGAATCAAAGTCCTCACGGCGCGAGAGTACTCACTGGCAGAAGGAGCCGCAAGCGCGACTCGCGTGACCGCGCCGGAAAAACCTGCTAACAAAGGTAAGCCCGGTTCCAACCGGGCGCACCAAGACCCGGATGACTCCCATGCCTCGCCTGACGGAATACCTGCTCATTGATGTCAGTAATTCGTTTACCAAGCTGGCCTTTGCCTCTCGCCGGCGCATCCGCCGCCCGGTCCGGGTGGCCACCGCCGGCCTAACGAGTCAGTTCCTCCGCCGTCTGCTCCAGCACCAGAAGGTCAAGGCCATGGTGGTGTCGTCGGTGGTGCCGGCGAAGAATCGCGAGATCAAAAAGGCGGCTGGCCTAACCAGAATCATCTGGCTGAGCGCGCGCGTCGACCTGGGCGTGGGCATTGATTATCCTGCTCCCGCCAGCATTGGGGCCGACCGCCTGGCCAACGCCGCCGCCGTGGCCGTGCTCCACGGCGTGCCGGCCATCGTGGTCGATTTCGGCACGGCGGTGACGTTCGATATTGTCGCGGCCAACAGGACATACATCGGCGGGGTCATCGCGCCGGGCCTGGAATCGATGAGCAGTTTTCTTTATCAGCGCACTGCGCTCCTGCCCAAACTTTCCCTGCGCGAGCCGCGGCGCGCCGTCGGCCGATCGACCATGGAAGCGATGCGGGCGGGGGCGGTGCTGGGCTATCGAGGCTTGGTGCGTGAGATCATCGAGCGCATCAAGCAACAGGAATTTGGCCGGCGCCGTGTGCACGTGGTGGCGACGGGCGGGTATGCCCGCTTGATCGCCCACAAGTTGTCCGTCATCGAAGCGGTCGACGGGAATTTGACGCTCGAAGGGCTGCGCATCGTGGGAAACTTGAACGGTCAATAGGGGCTCAGGCAGCCATTTTCGCGGGATGAATTGGTTGAAGAAAAAAGTTGATCTTTTACGTTAGAAAAGTATTTATGTTTCGGACCAATTCCGGCCCCGATCGCGGGTTCCGGGCACGGTCCGTTTTTCCCTAAGAAAACCGGCATTTTTTCGGAAAAATAAATGGCGGCGGCGTCCCCCCCAATTTTTCCTCAATTTCTCTCGAACTTTGTCCTTGTCATCAACCGCAGAGAGCGGTTTGATGGAGATTGTGAAGATGAGAAAGTTAGCGGTAATCACGGTTTTAGTATTGAGCTCTTTCGCGGCCAGCAATGTCGCCCCGTCCAAGGCAGAACTGGAAGCCATGTACGACAAGGCCTTCCGTGAGTTCGATGGGAACAACTTCTCGGAAGCGCTCAAGCAGCTGGATGCCATTGACGCACGTCAGCCGGACTTGGCGGAATCGCAGAATTTGCGCGGGGTCATTCTCATGCGCGAAGGCATTTACGATAAAGCGGAAGGGGCTTTGCACGAAGCCTTGCGCATCGATCCGAAATTTTGGAACGCGCGTTTCAATCTCGCGGAAATTCCCTTCCTGAAAAAAGATTGGGCGGAAGCACGCACCCGTTTCCAGGATCTGCTGACTAACAACGTCAACGAGTTGCAGGGCGACGCCGGTCAGCTCATTCAATACAAAATTCTTCTGACCTATCTCCTCGAGGGCAAGGACAACATGGTCGATTCGATCCTGGCCCGCTTTGAATTGTCGCCCGACACGCCGGCGGTGCATTACGCCAACGCGGCCATTGCCCTGCAGCATAAGAATTCCAAGGAGGCGAAGGATTGGATGGCGGCGGCGGAGAAGAATTTCTCGCCGCAGTTGAACAAGCTCTTCGCGGAGTCGTTATACGAAGTCGGCTGGCTGGAGAAGCAGGCCGGACAGACGCGGGCCGCGCTCGAGATTACCAGCCCGGCGGAGAAGGCGGCCAAGACTAAGGCCTTTGCCCGTTCACGGGTGGAACAGGCGCAGCAAGCCGCTCAGCAGCTGGACTATACGTCTGCGCGCAAGTTTATCGACGAAGCGGACGCGGCCGATCCGAATCAGCCGGCCATCCTCAATCTGCGCGGTGAGATTTTGATGGAACAGAAGGAGTTCGATCTGGCGGAGGCTTCATTGAAAAAGGCGGCCAAACTCGATCCGAAAATGCGCGAAGTGCAATACAACCTGGCGCAGATTCCGTTTAAGAAAAAAGAATACGCCAAGGCGCGTGATCGTTTCGAGATGCTCTTCAGCCAGACTGCCGGCGGGGATAAGACTCAGGCCGCGCAGATCATCAAGTTCAAGATTTTCATGACTCTGCTGCTTGAAGGCAAGGAGAGCCGGGCGCAGAAGATGATGGAGCAATTCCAATTCACCGGGGATACACCCGCGCTCTATTACGCGCAGGCCGCATGGGAGTTTAAGCATAACAATCCAACCAAGGCGCAGGATTGGATCGCTTCCGCCAAGAAGATTTACTCGCCGGCCTTGAACGGCGTATTCGGCGATTCTTTCTATGACCTGGGCTGGATGCAAAGCCCCGCCCTGACGGGTTCGCCCGCTCCGGCCAACGTAGCGGCCGCGGTGATGTCGGCTCAGACCGAATCCAGCCCCGCGATCGAGCCGAGCCCAATCCCTGGCACCACTGTGGCAGGCAAGGGCAAGGAGACCCTCGCAGCAGCTTTGCCTGCGCCGACGATTGCAGGCATGGAAGCCACTACTTCGCATGCGCCTGAGTCTCCGGCCGCGGCCATTCAGGCTCCGGACCTGGCATTAAACGACACCTCGATTGCCGCGGGCACACCCTCCAACCCGGACGAAATGCCGGCCACCGCCGCTCCGGCGTTGTCGCCCACCGTGGAAACGCCCGTCGCCAAGGAGGCCGGCGCTGGTTCGCCCGCAGCCTCGGAGGCCCCGCTGGGCACGCAGAGCGGTTCTGCTGGCGCCAACGAAACGGCCATGGCTGCAGCATCGGCTACGCCTGGTACGGTGCTAGCCCCGGCCCACGTGCGCAGCGAAGCGAGCGGCCCGACTTTTGGCGAACGTCTCGCGCGCTTCCTTCCCGAGCAGCGGACGGCGCTGGTCTGGGCTCTGATCATCGCGGCCGCTTCGCTCATCACCTGGGTGGCTATTCCCGAAATTCGGCGGCGTTTGGCCGACATGCCGGTCTACCGTCGCCCGATTCCTGCTACAGGTCCTTCTATGGACAACGCCGACGCGCCAATTTCCGCGCCAAAGGTCACGCCGGGTCGCTTTTTTGGCGGACCTCGTCAGGTTTCTGTACAGTTGAAAGCCTCCGAGCCGAATCTTCGCCGGAGCGTCCGCCCCGCGACCAAGCCGGCGTCGGTGTCACCACTGGCGCGCTCCTTCACTGCTGCGCCGAACGGCGCACCCGCCGCGGTGGTCGAGCCTCAGATCAAATTTGCGCCGCAGCCCGCGGCGCCACTCGAGCCTCTGAAGCCCCTAAAGTCTCTCGAGCCGCTGGAGCCTCTGGCCGAAGTTGGGTTCGAGTCGGTCGGGCCAGTTGTTGAGCAAGGCGGTGCTTTCGGAGCGGCTGAAACCATGCAGCCCAAGCCCGCCGCCTTCACGCCTGCCCCGGCGGAAGCATTTAATCCCACCCCTGCGGAATGGAATGTTCCCGCTCCCGCGGCTTGGAACGTTCCCACTCCTGCGGAACGGAATGTTCACTTTCCTGTGCCCTGGAGTGCTCCCGCTCCTGCGGATTGGAATGCTCCCGCCTTCGCTCCGGAACCGGTCGCGGAGATTGCGCCTGTCGCCGCCGACGAACCCATCACCGTCACGGAATTGGTTTCAGAAGCTTCGTCGGTTTACGAAGAAGTTCAGCAACCGACCGTCCAGTCCGAGGCCATGCCAATGCCCGAAGTCGCAGCCTCCGCGTTTGAGACGGAATTGGAGCCAGTGTGGCAGGGTCAGCCTGTGCCTTACGAGACGCCCGTTTTCGAGGAACCGGCCCCCGCGCCGGCTTTCGAGCAATGGGCCCCGCAGCAATTGGAGATTCAGCCGCCCGTCTCCGAAGCCCCTTCCAGCACCGACGAAATTGCGAGCTTGCACGAAGCCACGGAAGCACCTTTGTTTAGCCCTTCATTTAACCCAACCGAGCCCTCAGCCCTTCAATCAACAATACCCGAAACCATGCCTGACCAGACCCTAATGCAAAACGCTCCAGCTGTCCGAAACCCAACTGGGGGCGCGCTTCAACCTACTAGTGCGATGCAGACCGCCGTGCAGCTGACGTTCTCTTTCGAGATCGCCTCGATGCAATTGACGCCCTCCTTCAAGATGGGCGCGTTGCAGTTGCGGCCGACGTCGAAGATCGTGACCATGCGTCTCTCGCCTTCGCAGCAGCCTCAGCCGGCCATGAATCTTCAGGTGACCTTCGAGCTCTCCAAGATTCAGCCTGCGGGCGGCGGACTGGGAACGGTGCGTCTCGCTCCCTCCCAGCAGCAGAGACCGAATGTGGTCGGATCACCCTCCTTTACCGTAGCCGGGCTGCAACTCGTCTCCAACTTTGAGTCGGCCCCCGTGCAACTCACTCCTTCGCAGCAGGCCTCCGTGCTGGTCACGGGAGCGTTCCAAATTGCCACGGTGGAATTCTCGCCTGCCTTTGAAATCGCCTCGATCGTGCTCAACTCCAGCGCCAAACAAGTCGCTGTGCAGTTGCCCGGCGGCGGCCCCATCGAAGGCGCGCCCCGATTCGAGATCGCCAACCTTCAGCTTGGACCGAGCGGTGACATCGGAATGATGCAGCTCAACCTGCTGGGTGGCTCTCGCTAAGGATTGCTGACCTGCCAGATTGTTCGTTGAAACAGGCCTCGCGCGTGCGAGGCCTGTTCACTTTTTCCCGTTGCCGAAAGTGCGCCAGTTGAGCGAGCGCAGTGACTTGGGCAGGAACTCGCCGTTGCGCCGGATGAGTTTGCCGTCGAAATAGATTTCACCACCGCCGTAATCGGGGCGCTGGATGTTGACCAGATCCCAGTGGACCTGGCTCCGGTTGCCGTTATCCGCTTCCTCGTAGGCCTGCCCCGGGGTGAAGTGGAAGGAGCCGGCAATCTTCTCATCAAAGAGGATGTCCCGCATGGGATGGAGCACCCGTGGATTAAAACCGAGAGAAAATTCTCCGATGTAGCGCGCGCCTGCATCGGAATCGAGAATGCGGTTGAGCTTTTCCGTTTGATTGCTCACGGCCTTGACGATCTTGCCCTGGCGAAAATCGAGGCGAATGCCGTCGAAGCTGGTGCCCTGGTAAATGCTGGGCGCATTAAAGGTCACATGCCCTTCCACGCTCTCCTTGATAGGACAGGAGAAGACCTCGCCGTCGGGAATGTTGCGATCGCCTCCGCAAATGATGGCGGCAATTCCCTTGATGCTGAAGCGCAGATTCGTCGCCGGGCCCCTGATTTCCACGCGGTCGGTTTTTTCCATGAGCGCCTTGAGTGCGCGCATGCCGGGTTGCAGCCTGCGGTAATCGAGGGTGCAGACATCAAAGTAGAAATCTTCGAAGGCCTCCGTGCTCATGCCGGCGAGCTGAGCCATCGAGGGTGTGGGCCAGCGGAGCACGACCCATTTTGTTTTTTTTACACGCTGGTCGAGCACGGGCCGCATTTTTTTGCCCAGCAGTTTCATCCGGTCCGCCGGCACATCCGACAGTTCCGTGATGTTTTCGCTTCCCCGCACGGCGATGTAGGCGTGCATCTTCTTCATCCGCGCCAGTTCGTGCGCGGCCATCAGGTTGAGCTGGGGCTCGGTTGCGCCCAGGACCAGGGCTCGGCTTACGCGGGCATGTTGAATCTGCACAAAGGGAGTGCCGCGGGCTGCGCGCACGGCCCGAACCAGCGAGACGGCCATCTCATCCGGAGCATCAAATATTTCGATCAAGACATTTTCCCGGGGTCGCACCAGGGTCGAATACTCCACCAATAATCGCGCCAGCTTATCGAAACGAGGATCGTGCATATCGCGATAATGATTCCATTGCGCTTGCCAGATGCAACCCAGCGGCCCCGCCCTGTTTTCTAGCCGGACGGCGTGCGCACCATCCTGGCCGCAAAAGCGCCGTCGACCTGGTCGATGGACGGACGCAGAAACTTCTGCTCAGCCAGGCGCCAGTTGGAGAATTCCACCAGCAACTGCTGCGCGGCCTCTTCGTTTTCCTCCGGCTCTAGGCTGCAAGTGCTGTAAACCAGAACACCGCCCGGCTTGAGCAGCCCGGAGACGCGCCGGACGATTTCCAGCTGTTGCTCTCGCATCAGCGCGAGGCTGCTCGGTTGCAGCCGCCAGCGCACATCCACCCGGCGGCGCATTACTCCCGTATTCGTACAGGGGACGTCGACCTGAATGCGGTCGAAGAGACCTACCTCCTCAATCTCCCGCGGAAGACGGGGCAGCCGCCAGTCATGTTGGCAAACGGTTGCCACGTTCACCCCAAGGCGTCCGAGATTTTCTTTCAACATGCGCACGCGTTTCTCCTCGCGGTCGCAAGCCACAATGAGGCCGCGATTCTCCATCAGCTGCGCCAGGTGTCCCGTCTTTCCGCCCGGAGCGGCGCAGGCGTCCAAAATTGTTTCCCCGGGCTGGGGAGCCAGCAGTTGTCCGGCCATTACCGTGCTGGGATCCTGGATGTAGCAGTGCCCGCGTTTGAGTGCCTCCGTTGGCAACTCCAAGCACAGAACGAAGTCGGGATGGCCCGGCACGGTTTGCCCGTCCTGATAGCGCTTGGAGAACTGTTCGCCATCGATCTTCAGACGATTAATCCGCGCGTAGACCTCCGCCGGTTGATTGTTCCACTCGCAAAGCGCGGCCGTGGCTTCCAGGCCAAAACTTCTCTGCCAACGCGTGATCAGGAAGCCGGGATGCGACGAGCGTACGGACAATGGTTGCTGCCTGGCCCGCACGCGCAGCTCGTCGCGACCGCGCGCGGCTGTTCGCAGCATCCCGTTGATGAATCCCCGCCGTTTCGATGGGGCCAGCTCCACCGATTCGTTCACCGCGGCGTGATCGGGTGTTCCCAGGAAAAAAAGCTGGTAGAGGCACAGCCTGAGAATATCGCGCAGCTTCGCATCGACCGCCGACGCGCGGAGGCAACCGATCCAGAAATCAAGCAAAGTCAGATTGCGCAGAACCCCGTAAAACAACTCCAGAGCAAATCCCCGGTCGGATTTTTGCAGCCTCGCCTGCTCCAGGATGGAGGAAATGATGGTGTCGGAGCGGTCCGGGTAGGTCTGCCACGCCTGCAAAGCGACGAGGGCAGCTCCGCGCGCGGATGGTGGCACCACAAGCGTCCCTAAGGCGTGAAGCTGGCCCGTCCGATCGAGTGATAGCGGAAGCCTAACTGGGCCATGGTTTTCGGATCGAAGAGGTTCCGGCCGTCAAAGACGATCGGCGTTGTCATCTTTTCCTTGAGAACAGCCAGATCGATGTTGGCGAATTCGCTCCACTCAGTTGCGATCACCAGGGCCTCGGCGCCCTCGATGGCCTGCATGGCTGAGGGGACCAGCCGGGCGTCGGCGATGGTCTGGACTTCGCGCGCTTTTTCCATGCCTTTAGGATCGTAGGCCACGACATGCGCGCCTTCCCGCAACATGTCGGCCACGAGGTCAATGGCCACGGATGAGCGGATATCGTCTGTGTCGGGTTTGAAAGTGAGGCCCCAGACCGCGATTTTCTTTTCCCGCAGCACCCAGAGAGTTTCGCGGATCACTTTAAGGAAACGCTCGCGTTGCGCGGCGTTAATCCGTTGCACTTCTTTGAGCAAATGGAACGGGACCCCCAGTTGCTCGCTGATCTTGATGAAGGCGGCGATATCCTTGGGAAAACAGGAACCGCCGTAGCCAATCCCGGCATGGAGGAAGCTCCGGCCGATTCGCTTGTCCATGCCGATTCCGTCCGCCACTTTTTCCACGTCGGCGCCGCTGGCCTCACAGATGGCGGAAAGAGCGTTGATGTAGGAGATCTTGAGCGCGAGAAAGGAATTGGCCGCGTGCTTGATCAACTCCGCGCTGTTGATATCGGTTACGAGGATGGGGGCCATAAAGGGTTCGTAGACCTTTTTCATCAGGTCGATGGCGCGCTCGTTTTGCGCGCCGATGACGATGCGATCCGGTTGCATCAGGTCGGCCACGGCGCAGCCTTCGCGGAGGAACTCCGGATTGCTGACGACGTCAAATTCGGCGCCGTGCCGGTTGTATCGCTTGATCGATTCCGCCACTTTTTCGCCGGTCTTCACGGGGACCGTGCTCTTGTCGACGATGACCCGGTAATCCGTCAGGACCCCGGCGATTTCCCGCGCCACTTTCTCGATATAACTGAGATCGACCTCGCCGCTGGCTTGCTGCGGCGTAGGCACAGCGATAAAAATGATTTGTGAGTTGTCCACTCCGTCCTTGATGCTGCCGGTGAAGCGCAGGCGCCGCGCCGAGACGTTGCGGTGGATGACCTCTTCGAGTCCCGGTTCATAAATGGGAACCCGGCCCGCCTGCAGCGCCTCCACTTTGCGCGCGTCGTTATCCACGCAAATGACGTTGTGGCCGACGTCGGCAAAGCATGCCCCCGTGACCAAACCTACGTAACCGGAACCGACAATCGAAAGATCCATAATGTGCTTAGAGAAGTGTCGCCTTCGCAGCGCCGCGACAAGAAACGCGCGACCGGGCGGATTGCAAATAGCGGGGGGAAATACCGCTCAGGGAATCGCTCCGGACGGGTCAAAATTGAAATCAAGTCCGATCTTCGGAAAGGCCTTGAGGGTCAACGTCAGGAGCACACCATAATTCTTCTTCACGCCGCCATTGTCCTCAATCACCGCCCCAAAAGATGCGACCCAGCTGGTCAGGTCGCGGTAAATCGAATAGTGCTGCTGCTCGAGCGTATGGGTCGTGGCTTCGTATTGCTCCTGGAATCCGACACCACAGTTGTCATCGACGCGCCAATATCCGCCCACGACAAAAAGACTGCTATTTTTAAAGAACGGGTCGGAGTTCAAAAAGCGCTGTCCCGCCGTAAGCTGCAGACTTGCCATCGGCTGGAAGACGACATTCGTGTTGATTTCGGTGAACCCTTTGTCAAACGCCGGGACCTGCGCCGTCACGATGACCGAG
>DASXIK010000290.1:0-7211 GCA_036498025.1 Chthoniobacterales bacterium | reverse complement strand
TCGGTGCGAGTGACGAGAAGAAACCGGCAACCGAGCCCGCGAAGTCGCATTAGGAACTAGGAAAGCAAGGTAGGGACGCCGCGCTGCGGCGTCCGCTCCGCAGGTTTACCATTCAGCCCTCTTTGCGAGATCACACGCGCGGCGTCCCTACCCGCATAGGCGAAGTTTGCGCACATCGGCAACCCCCGTTAGAAATAACGCATGAGATTTGCCGCCTCTGTTGTTGCCATTCTTCTTCTTTTGGCGCGGCTCGGCAGCGCCGCCGCGCCCCTGGATCCCGCGCTCAAGCCCGGGCTCGACGCCATCACCCCGGATGGCATGCTCGGCCATATCAAGGCTCTCGCGTCGGACGAGTTCGAGGGACGCGCCCCGGGCTCGCACGGCGAAGAATTGACCGTCCAGTATATCGCCAAAGAATTTCTCAAGGTGGGACTTGCTCCCGGAAATCCGGCAGGCGGCTATACCCAGGAGGTGCCCCTCGCCGGCATTACCACCACACCGCAGTTGTCGTTCACCGTCAAAGACCAGTCCACGTCACTCAATTACCCTGATGATTACGTCGCCTCTTCGGCGCGCTTGCAGAAGGAGATCAAGGTGGAGAATTCAGACATCGTGTTCGTGGGCTACGGCGTCGTCGCGCCGGAATATGACTGGGATGATTACAAGGATGTGGATGTCCGCGGCAAAACCATCCTGATGTTGATCAACGACCCGCCCATTCCCGATCCCAAGGATCCCTCGAGGCTCGACGAAGGAATGTTCAAGGGCCGGGCCATGACTTATTACGGCCGCTGGACCTATAAGTACGAGATCGCCGCGCAAAAAGGAGCCGCCGCCGCGATCATCATTCACGAGACCGAGCCGGCGGCCTATCCCTATTCCGTGGTGCGCACGAGCTGGTCGAAGGAAAATTTCGAGCTGGATGCGGCGGACAAGAACATGAGCGCAGTATCGGTGCGATCCTGGATCACACTGGATGTCGCCCGCAAGCTACTGCAGGATGCCGGGCAGAATTTTGACGAGTTAAAGAAAGCGGCCATCACGAAACAGTTCCGACCCGTGCTTCTGCCGGCCAAGGCCAGCTTCGATCTCAAACAGACAGTGCGCTCCTTGAAATCGCACAACGTCATTGGCAAACTGCCGGGAAGCGACCCGAAACTGAAGGAGGAATACGTTCTTTATACCGCCCACTGGGACCATCTTGGGCGCCATCCGGAGCTGAAGGGCGACCAGATTTTCAACGGCGCAGTCGACAATGCCTCGGGCGACGCAGCTGTGCTGCAACTGGCGGCGGCGTTCGCCAAGCTGAACCCGGCGCCCAAGCGCTCGATCCTGTTCATGTGCACCACGGCCGAGGAAGCCGGCTTGCTCGGTGCCAAGTATTACGCTGAACATCCCCTTTACCCGCTGGCCAAAACGCTGGCCGATATCAACATCGACAGCATGAATGTTTGGGGAAAGACGCGCGATGTGGAGGACACCAGCTTTGGCCTAACTACTTTGGACGATCTGCTGGCGGACGCGGCCAAGAAACAGGGCCGGGTCGCTATTCCTAACAGCCGCCCCGAGAAAGGGAGCTTTTATCGCGCCGACAACTTCGAGTTCTCCAAGGTCGGCCTGCCTTCGCTTTACATCGGCAAAGGCGAGCACCTGGTCGCCCGGGCCACCGATGCCCCCTTGCGCTCGGATGAGTTCGATCTGCACGATTATCACCAGGTGAGCGACGAAGTGAAACCCGACTGGGATCTCTCCGGCGCGGTGGAAGACGTGCAATTGCTCTTCGAGGTCGGTTACCAGGTGGCCAACGGAAGTAAGTTTCCGGAATGGAAGCCCGGCGCCGAGTTCAAGGCGAGACGCGACGCCATGTTAAAAAAATAGATCGGGCACGGGAAGGGCGCGACTCTCCCACCCGGCACAACGACACCATGTTTGGCCTATCGAAACAGCGCCGGCGACAGCAACTCCGCAGCCAGCCGGTGCCAAACAACTGGCGGAGCCTGATTGAGCGCAACGTTTCTTTCTTCCGGCGCTTATCGGCCGCGGACCAGTCGGAACTGCTCGGGCATATGCAGATTTTTCTCGATGAGAAACAGTTCGAGGGTTGCGGCGGCCTCGAACTCACCGAGGAAATTCGCCTCACCATCGCGGCGCAGGCCTGTCTTCTTCTGTTGCATCGGAAAACAGATTACTTCCCGATGTTGGAGACCATCCTGGTCTACCCATCCGCTTATGTGGCCAAGGAAAGCCGCCCGCTTTAAGGAGCGGTCTGGCACGATGGGGCGTCGTGGCGTCAGGGCGAGACCGGACAACGCATGGGCACCATGGTCCTGGCCTGGGATGCCGCTCAATACGGCGGAGCCGATCCGTCCGACGGCAAAAACGTGGTGCTCCATGAATTCGCCCACCAACTCGATTTCGAAAATCATGCGACGGACGGCACGCCGGCGCTGGATTCGCGGCGGCAGCAACTGGACTGGGCCCGGGTCATGCGCACCGAGTTCGCCTCGTTACGCGCCGCCGATGAGACCGGCATCCCCACCCTCCTCGACTCTTACGGCGCCACCAATGCCGCCGAATTTTTTGCCGTCGCCACCGAGGCCTTCTTCGAGCAACCGCATGCCCTGAGCGGGCAACATCCGAAACTTTACGCCGAACTGAAAGGCTTTTTCCGGCAGGATCCGCTCGCCTACTCGGACGAACGCAGCGCCGGCAAACGGGGAACCAGTTCGTGAGCCTCAACATGCAGGTCAACTTTGTGATCGGCGGCACCCAGAAAGGGGGAACATCCGCGCTCGACTCCTTCCTCCGCCAGCATCAGCAGATTTGCATGCCGGAGACGAAGAAGGAACTGCACTTCTTCGATCGGGAAGAATATTTCAACGGCGAGCCGGACTATCGAAAGTATCACGCACACTTTCGGCCGGAGGCCGGCCACCGCGCAATTGGCGAGGCGTCGCCCATCTACATGTACTGGCGGAACGCCCCCGCGCGCATCTGGAATTACAACCCGGAGATGAAATGGATCCTGGTTTTGCGCAACCCGGTGGAGCGCGCCTTTTCGGCCTGGAACATGGAAACAAAACGCGGCGCGGAAACGCTTTCCTTTGCCGACGCCGTCGAGCAAGAAGCCGTCCGCTGCCGGGAAGCTCTCCCTCTGCAGCACCGCGTCTTTTCCTACATCGACCGGGGATTTTATGCCCCCCAGGTGCGCCAGCTTTTCAATATGTTCGGCCGCGACCAATGTCTCGTCCTGCTCAACGAGGATCTGCGCGCCCGGCACGCAGAGACCCTGCGCAAAACGTCCGCCTTCCTCGGGGTCGACACTTCCTTCGTGCCCGAGTCGGCTGATGTTTTCCGGCACGACTACGAAGAAACTCTAGGTCCGGAATTTTCCGCGCGACTGACGAAGTTGTTCTACTTCGACATGAAAGAGCTGGAACTGCTCTTGCAGCGCGACCTCGCGCCATGGTATTCCCGGCCATGAGTTCCAGTCTTTTTCCCGGCCTGGGCTCAGACATGAACCTGTCTGTTCCCCTGGTCAGCGCCGGAATCGGCGTGATTATCCTGTTTTTCGGCCGCCGCATGTTCTGGCTCTGCGTGGCCGCCATCGGCTTTGCCGCGGGCGTGGAACTGGCCCCGCATCTGGTGCAGGAGCCGACGCCCCTGCTCGCTCTCAGCATTGCGATCGTTCTGGGATTCCTCGGGGCGTTGCTCGCCATTTTTGTGCAGAAACTTGCCATCGGCGTGGCTGGCTTCGTCGGCGGAGGCGAACTGGCGTTGGCCATCGCGGCGGCATTCTTCCCTCACTCCGCCCAAGCTGGCTGGGTAATCTTCGTGATCGGTGGAATCGTGGGCGCCCTTCTCCTGCTCATGCTCTTCGACTGGGCCCTGATTTTCCTGTCCGCGGCGGTGGGCGCGCACCTTATTCAGGGCGCCATCGTCCTGCCCGCCTCGGGCAGCGCCATCCTTTTCGTGGTGCTGGTGCTGCTGGGCGTGCTCGTGCAGGCGGGTGCTTTGCGCCGCAGCCGCGGGACGGTTGCTGCGTAGGCGGCCGGTGCATTTCGCCAGACTAGAGCGGTTTAACTAATGTCGTAGCCGCGGGAAGGGTTTCCCCTCCGGGGGAGCGCACGCGCCCCGCGTGCTGCCGTTGGCGCCCTCGCCAACGGCTCTCGTCCCCCCATTGAGTGTGTTCGGCGAGGGCGCTGAACACTGCACGCGAGGGCGCCCATTCGACTTCGCTCAGGGCAGGCAGTGCGCTCCCAAAGCAAGACATTCCTCAGCGCGCCCCCTCCTATTTATGAGAATGGTTCTAGACAAGATGCACCCGCAAGAAGGATAATAGGGCATGAACTCGCCACGGGTGGGATTGCGTGTTGCCGCCCTCTTTTTCGGATTAGTCTGTCTCGGGCACGCCTGGAGACTGTTCGCGCACCTGGAAGTGCGCATCGGCAGTTATGATATCCCGACCTGGCCGAGCATGGTCGCGGTGTTCGTTACCGGCGCTCTCGGCCTCTGGTTCTGGCGGCTGTCCGCCTCTCGCGACGAGGCATGAACAGATCCCGGTTCATTTTTTTCCTGCTTGTTCTCGGCGTGGTTTTCGGCATCGCGCGGTTCAACTCGAGTCGCATGCCGCATACGACGACGGCCATCCCGGCGGCTTCGACGCCTCCCCCATTGCACTCGGAAAGTCCAAGCTCCACCGTTAGTCCGAAGCCCGCGAGCGCGCCGTCCCCGCCGGCTGCGCCCGCTCCGACTGAAAGCACCGTTGATTTCAAAAAGGCAGCCGAGCGCATCGTCCCGTCCGTCATCGCCCTTTCTGTCTTCGACACCTCGGGAAAGTTGCTGCGTGAGGGCACCGGATTTTTCGTCAGCGCAGACGGCGACTTTGTGACCAGCCGTTCGCTGGTGGACGGCGGCGTCAATGCCGTCGCCAAAACGGCCGATGGAAAACTTTATGACGTGAGCGGAATCCTTTCGGCAAGCCAGTCGACCGATCTGGCGGTGTTGAAAGCCAAGGTAAACGATCCGGTTCCTGTTATCACTTGGAGCAAGACAGCTTCCTTCACCATTGGCGAGCGCCTGGCCGCTGTCACCAGTCCCTTGCGCCGGCAGGCCAGCGCGGTGTCGGAGACGGCCATCGCCGGTCGCAAAGCGGACACTGGCAGCGAGTGGCTGGAACTGACTGCTCCCGTGCCTGGTGAGTCGTTAGGTGCGCCTGTTCTCAATGCCAAAGGCGATGTCGTCGGTTTCGTTGCCCTGCAACGGGGCCAGGGCCCGGCGGTCAATGTCGTTCGCCTCTCCAGCACCATCGATTCCGCTCTGGCCCATCTCGATAAACAGGCCAAGCCCGCCTGGACCGCGGCTGGTAATGCCGCTCCGGCTCCTCCGGCCGCGGGGCCTTCGCCGTCGCCCAAGGCGACGCCGCCAGTGGCAAAGAGAGGGTTGGTTTACAGTCCCCTGCCGCGATATCCGACGGAGGCGCGGCACGCCATTTTCCCGTTGAGAGGGACCGGCCACTACCGCGTCCATTTCGGGAGCGATGGCCTGGCCCGGGACGTGCAGGTTATCCAGTCATCCCGAAGCCACACCCTCGACAGCGCCGCCGTGGAGGCTTTGATCAAATGGAAATGCACGCCCGGACAGACGTGGAGCGTCGACGTGCCCGTCACTTTTCAGCCCTAACGAAAGCAGGGCGAGAACAGATTTATCGCCGAACACGGCGGCCCGCCGTCGCGTTGCTATGGCGGGCAGGGGTCGCGCCGCGGCTACAGGTCAGTGACGAAAATGGCGCGTGCCGGTGAAGATCATGGCTATGCCGCGTTCGTCGGCGGCGGCGATGACTTCCTTGTCACGAACTGAGCCGCCCGGCTGGACCGCGCAAGTAGCGCCGCCTTCGGCGGCCGCGATCAGACCGTCGGCAAAGGGGAAAAAGGCATCACTGGCCACGGCGCTGCCCTTCAGTGACAGACCGGCCTCTTCCGCCTTCCAGATGGCAATGCGCGAAGCATCCACGCGTGACATTTGCCCGGCCCCTATGCCGAGAGTGCGATCGCCATTCGCATAGACAATGGCATTTGATTTCACGTGCTTGACCACTCGCCAGGCGAAAAGCATGGCGGCCCGCTCGTCATCCGTGGGCGCTCGCTTGGTGACCACATTTTCCAGAGCCTCAGCAATGACGTCGGTATCCTGGACGAGAAGACCGCCCGCCACCGAGCGGATATCCCTGGATGGCATGGCTTCGGCCGCGGACGTGACCAGGCGAATCAGTCGAAGGTTTTTCTTTTTCTGCAGTATGCCTCTCGCCGCCGGTTCAAACTCGGGAGCGATGATGACCTCGGAGAAGATTTCACTGATGGCGCGGGCGAGCGTTTCCGTAACCGGGCGATTACAGACGATGATTCCGCCAAAGGGCGCCTGCTTGTCCGTGGCGAAGGCCTTCTCCCAGGCCTCCCGCAAATCGTCGTCGCTGCCAACACCACAGGGATTTGTGTGTTTGAGAATGGCGACGGTGGGCTCGGCGAACTCGGCGATAAGATTGGTGGCCGCGCTGATATCGAGAATGTTGTTAAAGGAGAGCTCCTTGCCGTGGAGTTTCTCGAAATGCCGGTCGAAATCGCCGTAGAGGGCGGCGCTTTGATGCGGGTTTTCTCCGTAACGCAGCCGCGAGACCAGGGGCAGGGAGATCGAGAAGGAGGCGTCGGTGGTCTGCTCCTTGTTCAGGAAACCTCCGATGACGCGATCATAGCTGGACGTTTTGATGAACGCCTTGATAGCCAGGCGCTCGCGCAATTTCAGAGTCGTCTCGCCTTCGTTGTCCCCCATGCTCGCCAATACCTCATCGTAATCGGCTGGATCCACGACCACGGTCACGGACTCATAATTCTTGGCCGCGCTGCGGATCATCGAAGGGCCGCCGACGTCGATGTTCTCGATGGCTTCGGCCAGGGTGACGTCGGGTTTCTGGATGGTTTCCTCAAAGGGATAAAGATTCACCACCACCAGGTCAATCGGTTCAAAGCCACATTCCCTGGCCTCGGCCACATGTTTGGGATCGTTCCGTTTATAGAGAAGGCCGCCGTGCACCCGTGGATGCAGCGTTTTTACCCGGCCTTCCAGGACTTCAGGGGATGCCGTGAAACTGGAAATGTCACGCACGGGAATCTTTTCTTTGCGCAATAACTCGGCGGTTACGCCGGTGGAAATGATGT
>DASXIK010000289.1:0-1961 GCA_036498025.1 Chthoniobacterales bacterium | reverse complement strand
AGCTCGACAACCGCGGCAATCGCGGGATCGTCGAGTGCCGAGACACCGAACAGCAGCTCGTACGGGCCGGTGTACTCCTGGCGGCAATGGCTGCGGAATGCGTCCCGCATACCCGGGTCGAGGCCTTTGAGCGACTTGAGGATGCTGACCCCGGGATCGAACGGCTGCAAAGAAGCGCGACGCTTGAGAAGGAACACGCGCGCGGCGAGCAGGGCGGCCGCAAAGTAGCCCATCCCCGCCACGGTCAGCACCGTGGTTACCAGCTCCACGGCCTGTGCCAAAGCGTGCGGCATCCCAGGTGCTAGTGTAGCGGAGGCGCGCCGGAACGGAATCGGGGGAGCTGCTTGCCCGAGTTTGGCTACATCACTCATGCGCAAATTGGGGATGGCGAGCTCAGCCTTTGAGGGTAGAGTCGTTGCCGAATGGGCGGCGATTTGTGGAAGCCCTTTAGAGCCGGTCCCAATAATCCAACGCGGTCGTGGCGAGTGTCCGGGTGAGTTGTTCCGCTCCCACCGTCTTTCCCAGGCTCGCCGCCTGTCCAGCCCACATCTGCATGTGCTCAGTCGATCGCGCCTTTTCTGAGGCGATACGGAGCGGCAGGGTGAGCATCGCAGCATAGGGAAACGGAAGTGCTGCGTCGGAGATAAAACCGCCTTCTTCCAGATAACGGTTAACAATACCCCGGGCGGGACGCCCGCTGAAGAGATTCGTCAGCGCCGTGCCATTGTCGCCGACTTCCTGGATTGCCTTACGATAAAGCGGCGATATTTCAGCTTCCGGGCAGAAGAGATATGCAGTTCCGATCTGGACCGCGGACGCGCCCAGTACAAACGCTGCGACGATGCCTCGAGCGTCGGCAATTCCACCGGTAGCAATCATCGGAATCTTCACCTCATCAGCCACCTGTGGAAGCAAGGCAAACAAGCCGACCTGGGTGGCCGGGTTTCGATCCAGGAACATGCCCCGGTGTCCGCCCGCCTCCAGGCCCTGCACAATGATCGCGTCGCAACCGCGCTGTTCGAGCCATTTCGCTTCAGCAACGGTTGTCGCGGTGGAAAGAATCCTGATGCCCTTGTCTTTCAGCCGGTCAACGTGGCTGGGCGCTGGAAGACCGAAATGAAAACTCGCGACTGCCGGCGCAAGCTCTTCCACCAGTGCGCAGGCTTCCTCGTCGAAGGGCATGCGCAGCCGGGATTCCGGGACTGCCCCGATATCAAGTCCCCACCGCAGATAGAAAGGTGCAAGAAACGCTTTCCATCTCTCAATGGAGGCCTGGCCTGGGGCCGTCATCCTGTGACAGAAGAAGTTGAGATTGAAGGGGCGAACGGTTTCTTCGCGGAATTTCCGCACCGCGGTGCGTATTTCATCCATGTTCTTCAATGCGCAGGCGAGCGATCCGAGTCCTCCGGCTTTCGCGACCGCGAGTGCCAGGGACAGAGAATCCGCGCTCGCCATCGGCGCCTGAATAATGGGCGTTTCGATCGCAAGCAGATTAAGAATCCGTTGATCCGGCCATTGCCGCATGCGCATTCACCCCAGTAATCAAAGCTATTCGTTCGGAATATCCGTGCGCCATTGCGCGAGGCGCGGCAGTTCGATTCCGTCCTCCGCACGCCGCGCCTACTGCCCAAATTGCCGCAGATGATGATCGGTGTGGAGATAGCCCCAGCGCATCCAGTCTTTCTCTGACATTTCCCTGAACATGGGATGGGGCCTGAAAACGAAGCTTCGCGGCTGGCCGGTAAACCTCTCCATCGACGCGCGGAGAATGCGCATGTCGGACTCGAACTGCGCGGGCGGTGTCCCGCCGCCTCCGTGCTGATCGAATTCGGGCCGCGTGGGCACGCCCTTGGGCCATTGGAACGGCGCATAGAGGGCAAACCCCTTCATCACTCTCAGAAAAGTAAAACCGCGTGGAATCTCCATCGGCCGGTCGCCCATCACTCCAAGGAAACAATCGC
>DASXIK010000288.1:0-2817 GCA_036498025.1 Chthoniobacterales bacterium | reverse complement strand
GCCGAGGCTGCACGATTATTCCATCTGAATCTGCGCGATCGCGTCCATCACGCGCTGGCTGAGGCGGCCGTAAATCTCCTTGCCGCTGCCTTCCAGATCGGCATCGGAAAACCGGATGGGCTCGCCCACCACCAACGTGATGGGATGGAAGCGGAGGCGCCCACCGTCGCGAGGCAAGGCTTCGTGAGCGCCGAAGATGCGCATGGGGACGACCGGGGCGCGCGTCTTGGCGATAACCAGGCCGATGCCTGGCATGCCGGGTTGCAACTGGCCGTCGAGGGTCCGCCCGCCTTCTGGAAAGACCAGCGCACCGTTCCCGGCGCGCACCACCTGAATGAGCGTCTTGAGAGCGCGGCGATCAACGCCTTGCTGATCGACGGGGATGACATTGAGCTTGGGCAATATTCGCCCGAGCAGCGGCACATCCAGCAGGTTCCGCCGGGCCAAAAAGTAGATGGGCCGGTCGCAGGCGTTGCCGCCCAGCGGCGGATCGAGGTAACTCTCGTGGTTCATGGCCAGGATCACCGGGCCGGCCTGGATCATGCGCTCGCGGTGAAGAATGCGAAAACGGAAGAAGAGCCGGCCAGCCAGCCGCGCGAAATGATAACCGAACCAGTAGTAGAAGTTCAAGCGAAAGCGTTGCAGCGGGCTAAGGTTCGTTAGGCAATGGGAGGAACAAGGCCCTTCATCTTCAAGCGCCCGATAATCTCGCCGACCACGCCGTCAATCGTCAGGTTCGAGCTATCAATGACGAGCGCGTCCTCCGCGATGACCAGAGGCGAGGAGCGGCGGGAGGAATCGACCCGGTCGCGCGTGGCGATTTCATCGCGCTGGCCCTCGGCGGCCCGGCGCCGTGCCCGCACCTCCGGGGAGGCATCAATGTAAAACTTGAAGGGTGTTTCCGGGAAAACGACCGAGCCGATATCGCGCCCTTCCATGACAAGGTCATGCTCGCGGGCGTAATTCCGCATTTTTTCCACGAGAATCCGGCGCACCTCCGGGACGGTGCTAACCTGGGAGACATTGTCGTTCACGCGGTCCTCGCGCAGATAAGGCCCAGGATCAACGTCACCGACAAAAATGCGCGACCGATCGCGCACGAGTTCGCAGCGCAAAGGAGCAGTCTGCACCAGTTGAATAATGCTTTCGCTGTCGTTAGGATCGATTCCCTTCTCCAGAACGTGCCAGGTGACGGCGCGGTACATGGCCCCGGAATTGACGTAAACAAAGCCGAGACGCCGGGCCAGCTCCCGGGCCACGCTGCTCTTTCCAGAGGCGGCAGGGCCGTCAATGGCAATGACGCGCTGGTAGTCGGAGGCCATAAACGAAAGGAAGATCAGGCTAAGGCCGGGCAGCGGCGGGGCGGATTTACTCCTCGTCGATGCGAGTTCCCGAAAGCGACCCGATGACCGGCGTGCTCGAGCGCATTCGTTTGGGACTGATGAATTCCTCGAGGGCGTTTTCGAAACCGGGATACGATTCGCGGATGCATTCGACATCCTGCACGATGGTTTCG
This sequence comes from Chthoniobacterales bacterium, assembly GCA_036498025.1. GTDB lineage: Bacteria > Verrucomicrobiota > Verrucomicrobiia > Chthoniobacterales > UBA10450 > JBBRDU01. The sequence continues at coordinate 1,301 of DASXIK010000288.1, read as the reverse complement.
CCCTCGGCGAAGAGGCCGGCCACGGCGAAGGCCATGGCGATGCGATGATCCCCGAAGCTGGCCACGCGAGCGCCGCGCAGCGGGGCCGGCCCGTGAATTTCCAAGCCGTCGTTCATCTCAATCACCTGCGCGCCCATGATGCGAAGGTTGTGGGCGATGGCGGCGATGCGATCCGATTCCTTGACGCGCAATTCCTGGGCGTGCCGGATGATGGTGGTGCCGCTGGCGAGAGCGCCGGCCACGGCCAGGATGGGCAATTCATCAATGAGCTGCGGCACCTCCTTCCCCTGAATGACCGTGCCCTTCAGGGGAGCGCCGGTGACTTCGACGATGCCGCGCGGCTCGATCTGATCGACATCCTCGATGGCTTCGCGCACCTGCGCGCCCATGCGGATCAACACACCCAGGAGGGCGGTCCGCGTGTTGTTCAAGCCGATATCGCGCACCAGCAGGTGGCCGCCCGGCTGGGCGGCGGCGGCGGTCAGCCAGAATGCGGCCGAGGAAATATCACCCGGGATGGTGAAATCGCGCGACTCCGGCATTTGATCGCCAAAAACGCTGACCTCGCCGTTCTCGCCCTTGGCCGTGCGCACGAGGAAATAATTAAAGATGAGCTCGGTGTGGTTTCGAGTAAGGGCTGGTTCCTCCACGGTGGTTTTGCCCTTGGCGAAAAGGCCTGCGAGGAGCACGGCGCTCTTTATCTGCGCGCTGGCCACCGGGGAGCTATAGCGAATCCCGCGCAGTGGGCCGCCACGAATGCGCAGCGGGGGTGTCTGTTCCGGGCCTTCGGCCACCACATGGCCGCCCATTTTCCGCAAAGGCACGATGACCCGATCCATAGGACGCCGGGAGAGCGAAGCGTCGCCCACGAGGCGGCTCTCGAAAGTCTGGCCGGCGAGAAGACCGGCCAGGAGCCGCATGCACGTGCCCGAGTTTCCGCAGTCGATTTCCGCGGCGGGAGCCGTGAGCACGCGTTTCTTTCCATGAACGATTAACTCGTTAGGCTGGGGTTGCTCGATCTCAATCCCGAGCGCGCGCAGGGCATTGACCGTGTGCATGCAGTCCTCGCTGGGAAGAAATCCCCGCAACGTGCAGACCCCGTTGGAGAGAGCGCTGATAATGACGGCACGATGCGAGATGCTCTTATCGCCCGGCACGGTGATCTCCGTGTCGATTCGAGGTGCTCGCTTTATCCGCAGTTCCATAAAGTGAATGCCAAATTCAGGCGCTTTGGCGGGCGCGGCCGGGGTTCCTGAAGCGCGGCTAACACCATCCAATATCGCGTGCGCTTGTCCAGCTTT
>DASXIK010000287.1:0-5771 GCA_036498025.1 Chthoniobacterales bacterium | reverse complement strand
TGAAAGACATCCTGGCTAACGAAGAAATCCGTGGCTCCTATTTAAAAGAGGCTGACGGAAGCCTGGTGGCCAAGACTGTGAAGGTCGGGCCGTTAACCGAACAGGAGAAAGCCGCCGAGGATGCACTCAAGGCCAAACGCGCCGAAATGAGGGCCGCCAAGGCCGCTGCTGCCACCGCGGCTGAATCACCGGCCGCCGCGGCGTCCGCTTCCCCCAAGCCCTGATTTCGTTTCGAGGAAAACAATCCAGATCGCAAAACCCGCAGCGGCTTGTCCGTTGCGGGTTTTTCGCTTGCCGGAGAACGCCCCGGCGGAGCGAGGCGGCTACAGGTGGCGTTTGAGAAATTCTTCGGCCAGTTGCCGGTAGGCGCGGGCGCCTCCGCCATTGCGATCATATTCCAGGATCGTCTGACCAAAGCTGGGCGCCTCACTCAAGCGAACCGTGCGCGGAATGACCGTCTGATAGACCCGCTCGCCGAAATGCTCCCGCACTTCCGCCACCACCTGTGAACTCAAATTCGTCCGGCCATCGAACATGGTCATGACAATGCCGGTGATCTCCACATTCGGGTTGGCTCCGGAGTCGCGCACCTGTCCGACCACACGGACAATTTTGACCAGACCTTCGAGGGCAAAGTATTCGCACTGAATGGGAGTGAGAATTTCGTCGGCGGCGGCCAGTGCATTGGTCATGAGGATGCCGAGCGAGGGCGGACAATCGATGAGAATGAAATCGAAAGTCTGATCGGCGCGCAGAACGGAAAGCGTGTCGGCCAGGCGAGTCAGATGATCGTCCCGGCGCGCCATTTCGATTTCCGCACCGGCCAGATCCAAATCCGCGGGCACGATAAAGAGCCCGTCCAGGCGCGTCGGAAAAATCCGATCGACGATGGACTCGTTACCGACTAACGGATCGTAGAGACTTTCTCCCTCGAGTTCCTGCATGCCAAAAGCGCTGGTGGCGTTTCCCTGCGGATCGAGATCAATCAGAAGGATGCGCTTTCCCCGGGCCGCCAGAGCGGCGCCCAGATTCACCGAAGTGGTGGTTTTGCCCACGCCCCCCTTTTGATTAGCCACGGCGACGATCTTCATGCGCCTGGAACGATGAGAGTCCTCAACTCGAAAGCATGCGCGCCATCGGGCTCACGCCAAAGAAGATGTGCAGGATCGGGCAGCATTTCGGTGACTTCCAGCTCGCCCGCCTTATGCAACCAGCGATGGAAGATCTCCATGAAGAGATAACTCTCGAGGTCAATGAAAACCGGCTTGGTGTCCTTGTCGCGATTTTCCGCACCGCTACGACGCAGAGCCTGTTCAGTCGGGCGCATATATATATAGCGCGGCAGCTGCTTTTCCGACCGCAATCTTTCCACGGCCCAAACGAGGTCGCTGGAAATCCCGTGATAGTCGCCGGCCGCCATTTCGCCGGCGGCTACCGTCCAGGTGCGCCGCTGCACGATCACCCGCCCGCAACGCAAGCGGGGTGTGTGCGGGCTCAGTCCAAACTGAAACGGATGAAACCCGAGGGGAATCAGCCAGGCCCGGGCGAAAGAGCCGAGGTATTCGCGCGACTGTCGGTGGCGCACGGCCACATCGCCGGTCTCCCTATCCACGTAGACTTCGGCATCCGCCGGCGAGACCGTTCGCCAGGCGGGATTGCCCCGTTGCGGCGCCACGAAATAAGAAAGATCGCCCATGGCATCGAAGATTCGGACGGTGGTGTGCGCGGTAAAATCCGCCGGAAAAAATCCAAAATGAAAATTGGGCTTCCCGAAGACGCCGCTGACCAAGGCGTCATGCAACCCGCCCTTATCGGGACAACTCCAGTACATGCAATGATGCAGCAGCGCGACCGGCGGATGCAGTTCCGCCAGGATCCATCGATATTCGCCCCGCACCACTGCTTCCGCCGACTCGGCCGCGATCTGCAGGTCGGCCGACGGATAAGTGTATTCATCGAATTTCGGGTATTGAAATTTCTGCCGAACAACGTGGCAATCGTCCAGCGTGAGTTCGTATTCCTCCTGCCCGGCGTGCGGACGCAGGCGTTCGCGAAATGCTGTTTTCACTTCCTGAAAGGCCATGACGGCGAGAGCGACGAGGCCGTGACCGTTCAAGGGCAGCCTGGCCTCTTCGCAGGCCCGCAGAAAAGCGGGTAACGGCATGGTCTCAGTGTCGCGAGCCGCCTTTCGAAAAATCTGCTGCAATCCCGCGGCCACGCGACTGGCCACAAAGGCGTAGGAATCGCGCCATAAATCGATCCAGGGCGCAGCCTCCTGCGCGACCTCGTCGATCCTTTCGGCGCTCACCTTGAACTCGCAGGCGCGAAAACATTCTTCTCCGATGATATTGCTGGCGGAGTAAAGAGATCGCACGCCCGGAGCCGCGGCCGCGCTCCCGGTTGGCAGAAGGACGCGCGCCTCCCGGAGCAATCGCTCGCGGTTAGGCCGATCAGCGGCGGGCAATCCGGCAGCCAACTGCGTCAGAGAACGCAGCCGGGAGAGCCAGCGGGTCTGCGTCTCTCCCTGGCGCCATTGCTCGACGTCCCGGCGAAGGCATTCGACAGCGTGCGGTTCCAGCGCGGGGACTTCGACCTGACATCGCAAAACTCTTCTTTCAATCAGGCTGTGCAATTCCTGGGCGCAATGATGCAGGCGATGCACGGGCGTTTGACCGTCGCACTGTTGAATGACGGAGACGTCGGCCGGAGTGAGTGCGAACCGCTCTCCCGTCTCCGTAAAGACAAAATCCTGCTGCTCGACACGTCCGAAGGGGTTAGGTCGCGGACAGAGCTCCGGCGTGATTTCCGGATCGGCGTTCATGGCGGTGGCGAGGGCATGAGCGCTCCAGCGCTCGAGAAAAGTATCGCGGGCGGCCACGCCGGAAACCGGATGGAAAGTCAGACCGGCGGTGTTCTCCTGCACCGAGCCCCAGCAGGTTGGCCCGAAGGAGCTGAAGGTGTCGTTCTTGGTGGAGATGCGCTGCAGATACAACAGCAGATGCTGCTCGCGCCCGCGCATCCGATTGTTGCGCGGCACGCGTTCGTCCTGCTCCGAGGCGAGCGCCTGCGCCAGGTTCTCCGCGTCCGCGGAAGCGAAAAGAAGATAATCAGGCAGGAGTTTGCGGGCCCATTGCCAGAGAGCGGCGCGCGCCTGCGCGATTTCCTGGCGCAAGAGCTGATCGAAGGAGGCGGTGCCGGCGGAAGCCTGACCGCTTCGGCCACGACCAGGGTCGAAGATTTCTCCGCGCGCGTGCATCTCCCGCGCGGCCTGGCAAATCAGAGGAGTGCCCAGTTCCTCGACTGCGGCAAAGGGAGCGCCCGCGAGGCGAATGAGAAAAATGGGAGCGACTCGATACGAAACGGCCACGCGCTGAGCAAAACCTCCCGCGCAAGGGCTGACAAGTTAATCCCCGAAAAAATTCGGCGAACTCAATTGTTGGTCAGCGGCAGGCGAATGGTGAAAGTGGAGCCGGCGCCGGGAGTGCTATCGACTTTGATGGAACCGCTGTGATCCTCGACCACTTTCTTAGTGATGTAGAGACCGAGACCGGTTCCGCTTTTGCCTGCTTGGTGGTGAAGTAGGGGTCGAAAATTTTGCTCATTTGCGCGGGATCAATTCCGCAGCCCTGGTCCTCAACGCGGAGATCGACGTAGAAATCCTTGCGGGTGCAATCGATGGTGACCGATCCGGTCTTTTCCGCGGAGGCCTGCAGGGCATTAATGATCACGTTCTGAATGGCGCGATGAACCTGGACGCTATCGCCCAGCAGCATGCAGGGATCCTCGCAAATGGTGGACTGCAACTCGATGCCATGTTCCGCGGCCATGGGCCCGAGGCCCTTGATGACCTCACGCAGGATGTCGGAAAAGGAAATGGGCCGGCGCCGGGAGCCGTCCGTGCTGCCGTAACTCTGCCACATGGTGAGCAGGTCCCGGCACATGCGCACGTTCTGCTCGATGATATTGAGTTCCTTGATGGAAGTGGCTTTGTCGACGGTGCCGCTCTCACCTTTTTCCAGTTTGCGCGCCAGCAGCTGCACGTAACCCCAGACGATGGTCAGCGGGTTGCCCAGATCGTGGACAAATTCCGCGGAAGCCTGGCCTAACGAAGCCAGATGCTCCTTCTGGGCCAACTCCTTGAGCAGCCGGTTGTTCAATTCCTTGATCTCAACAGCGGCGTTATCGCTGGCTCGTTGCACCCTGGTCCGCTCCACGTTCCGTCCGATGACTTCGCGCATTTCCCCGGCATCAAAAGGTTTGCTGATGTAGTCGTTAGCCCCGAGGCGGAGGGCCTCCTTGGCGGTCTCGAGCGCGCCGAACCCGGTGAGCATAATGACGGAAAGATGCGGGTCGATCTCGCGGATCCGGCGCAGCCCCTCGATGCCGGTCATGCCGGGCATGCGGATATCCATGACGATGGTGTCCGGTTTCTTCTCCCTGAGGAGCTTGATCCCGGCCTCGACGCAATCGGCCGTGGCCACGGTGTATTGTGGTTTGAGCAGCATGCGCAGACTCTCGCGCGGCCCCATTTCGTCATCAATTACCAGGATCTGGGGGAGGTCAGGTGACGTAGTCATCGACGGTTAAGGCCGGAGTACCAGCTAACAGCGTGCCGCGCGAACGGGCATCTCCACAAAGATAAAGGGGACAAAAGGCGGTGCCATTCGGGGCGAAGACTGAGTGGAAATTAACTGGCGTGCAAGCGGCAAACTGTGAATAAGTTCGCTAGTTAGTGAATAACCCGGCAAAAAGCGATACAAAAATATAATGACTCCAGCTAATGTACTGCTTAGAATGCGGCGTGATCGTCTAGTGATCGACCCAGTCTCTACCTGTTTCGCCGCCTTTAACCTTGGAAGGACTGCGCATCCGCATCGGGTATGCGATGGTCCCGCGTCTTTGCCGAACGGAATGGGGTGCGCATGAAACGAAACCGCGTCGTTATCACCGGCATGGGCGTGCTCGCGCCCAACGGCATCGGGCTCGAAGCTTTCTGGGAATCATTGCTGGCCGGGCGCAGCGGGATTGGGCCCATCACCCTCTTCGATGCTACTGATTTCAAGAGTCGGATCGCGGGCGAGGTAAAGAATTTCGATCCATTCGACTACATCGAAGCGCAGCTGAAGCCCAAGCGCATGGCGCGGCACACGCAGCTGGCCTATGCCGCAGCCATGATGGCATTGCGCGATGCCGGCATGGACCCGGACGACCTCGACCTGCCCAGTCCCACACCGGTCGTGATCGGCGTAAGCACGAGCGCGATCGATGTCATCGAAAGCGTGTATGAAGCGCTCCAAAAAAACGGGCCTAACCGTGCGCCCACCAGTTCTTCGGCCGCCTCCATCCCCCAAGCCGCCGCCAACACCATCGCCGATCGTATCGGCGCATCGGCCCGGGCGGCGACCATCTCATCCGCCTGCCCATCCGGCCTCGATGCTCTGGCGGACGCCGCCGCGCTGATTCGGTCGGGGGACGCCGAGGTGGCCATTGCCGGGGGAGCGGACGCACCGATTACGCCCTTAACGATGTCGAGTTTCATCGCCAGCGGTCTGAGCTCGTGCCGCAACGGCGAACCGGAACGGGCCAGCCGGCCTTTCGATCTGGAGCGTGATTCCGGGGTCATTTCCGAGGGCGCCGGCGTTTTTGTCCTGGAAAACATGGAACGCGCCGAAGCACGCGGGGCGCGGGCTTACCTGGAGATCTGCGGTTATGGAAAACAACGCGATCTTGATCAGACTCGGCCCGGTTCCGGCTTGGAAGATTCCATGATC
>DASXIK010000286.1:0-4883 GCA_036498025.1 Chthoniobacterales bacterium | reverse complement strand
ATTCTACCTGTTCGCAGAATGGAGAACGCCCCCCAAAACCCCGTTACTTCCCCATTTACCAACCAAACAATCCCATTGGCGTGGCTCGGAGATCCGTCGGCCTGATTTGCTCGCTTTGCTTTTCCCGCGGAGCATGGTAAGTCCTCGAATTCACGGGCTGTGGCTCAGCTTGGTAGAGCGCCTGCCTCGGGTGCAGGAGGCCGCGGGTTCGAATCCCGCCAGCCCGATAATGCCTTGCCCGGCCGCCTCACAGCCTGCACACTCTCGCCTTTGCGGCGTTATCAATTGAGAGGTTAACGAGGCCGGTGCTTGAGGCTGCCCCGACGCGAGCCTCACCCAAGCCACCGAATGAGCCAAGCTGTTCTCGCCACTCTCGCCATCACCGGCTTCGGCGTGGCCTTCTTCCATGCGGCCATCCCCACCCACTGGTTGCCCTTCGTTCTCACTTCGCGCGTGCAACGCTGGAGCCGGGCCAAAACCATCTCGGTGACCGCGCTGGCCGGCAGTGGCCACGTGGCCGCGACAGCGGCGCTGGGTCTGGGCATCACCTGGTTAGGGACGGCGATCAGTAAATCGATTGGCGACTGGTTTCCCCGCATTGCGGGCGGCGTCCTGCTTCTTTTCGGCCTCTATTATATTGTCCGGCAGCTTCGCGGCCGGGGCCACGTCCACTTCCCTTATCCACACGAGCACCTGTTTGAAGAACACGGCCACACGCATGGGCACGAGCAGCCGCGCCATCCCACCTCTGATCGCGCGGCGATTATCAGCCTGCTCGCGTTCCTGACCTTGTCGCCCTGCGAAGGCTTCCTTCCCTTTTACGTCTCGGGAATTCGTTATGGTTGGGGCGGCTTCGCTCTTTTGACGTTCATTCTGTCCGTGGCCACCGTTTTGGGCATGGTCCTTTTTACTTCCCTCGCCCTTGTCGGCCTGGGTCGAATGAAACTCGGCTTGCTTGAAAAATACGAAAGCCTGATCATGGGCGGGTTGCTCTGCGCCGTGGGGTTGCTCATTCTTTTCGTTGAACATTGATGGCCACTGAACTTCAACCGGGACAAAACGCCCCCGACTTCCACGCCACGGCGGTGGGCGGCGATTATGGCGAGGGGCGGGAAATCGCGCTCTCGGATTTCCGTGGCACTCCCGTGGTCCTGTATTTTTACCCAAAGGACGACACACCCGGATGCACCGTGCAGGCTTGCGGAATTCGCGATGCCTGGAGCGACCTGAAGAAGCGCGCCCAGCTATTCGGTGTCAGCGCCGACGCCGTTTCGCGGCACCGCAAGTTCATCGACAAGTTCGAGCTTCCCTTCCCGCTGCTCTCCGACGTCGACCGGAAAATCGTGCAGGCTTACGGCGTCTGGGTGGAAAAAACCTTCATGGGCCGAAAGCACATGGGAATCGAGCGAACCACCTTTGTGATTGGCGCCGACGGCCGCATTTCGGCCATTCTGCGCAAGGTCAAACCGGCCGATCATGTGGCTCTCCTGCTGGACGCTTTGGCAGGAAAGCAGTGAAATGCAAAGAAGTCAGTTGCAGTTTGGCTAACCCAATGGTTGGATGGGCGGCGTCCGGAGCCTTGGGCTGCGGCGCCAGCTATGGGTTCTCTCAAGAAAAAAAGAAAAGCCAAGATCTCCAAACACAAACGCCGCAAGCGAATGAGGGAGAATCGTCATAAGAAGCGCCTGCGTTACAAGGCGTAATTCCATGCGCGCTCTGCGCGCACGTTCCGGCTGGCTCGATCGTTTGCGAACCAAGGAGGGCGCCGCTACAATCGGAAAATGACAAAACAGAGGCATTGGGCTGCATTCGCCCGACTTCTGTTGTTTGGCGCGTGCCTGACCCTGCCGGTTTTGGCCGCCAAAACGCCCACTCCTTCGCCGCGTCCCAAGACCTCGGCTGCACCGGCCTCTAAAAAAACCGGCGGACAGGATGATTCAGTCAATCTCCAGCCCGCCAAGGATCTGCTCCTGCGTCCGGATGGTGCGCGGAAAGCGGGAGCGTTGGCCAAGTTCGTGGAAGGCTCGGCTTTGGAAGAGAACGGTGAGATGGACAAGGCTCTGCAGGCATATCGCCAGGTCTTGAATGTCGATCCCGGCCAGGCTGAGCTCGCTTCGCGCGTCGCTGAATTATTGACGCGGCAGGACGGTTTTCCGGAAGCGATCGACATTTTGAAGGACGCCGTCAAGGCCAACCCGAAGGCGACCGAACCGTACCTGCAGCTGGCTTACATTTACGCCAAGTATCTGAAGAAAACCGAGCAGGCTGTGGACTACGTGAACCATGCCATCGGCCTCGATCCCACCAACATCGATGCTTATGAGCGTCTCCATGAGATTTATCAGGCGGCCGGCAATGACAAGAAAGCGCGAGAGGCGCTGGAACGCGCAACCAAAGTGGAAAGCCGCGACCCGGCCTTCTGGACACGCCTGGGGAAACTCTTTGCCTCCATCGTTTTTAAAGCCGACGCCACCCCCAACGCTGAGGAGGTCAAACAGGTAAATGGCCTCTTCAAGAAAGCGGCCGATCACGCCCAGGATGATCCCTCCGTTCTTAAGGAAGTCGCGGATTACTATGCTGCCTCACAGCAAATTCGTGAAGCCATTCCGCTCTATCTGCGCGTCCTCGAACTGCAGCCGGACGACGCCAGCGCGCGGGAGAAGCTCGCCACCGGTTTCATCCTAACGAATCAACAGGGCAAAGCCGTCGAGATGCTGGAGGAGATCATCCAGCAGCACCCCGAGAAATATCAGCCCTACGATTTGCTGGCCCAGGTTTTGGACGATCAGTGGCGGGCCCTCCTGCGGGAAAATAGGATCCCGGAGGCCAGGGCGGCCTTTAGCAAGGCCGCGGCCAACTACGAACAAAGCCTCCTGGTTAACCCGAATCACGCCATTACCTACATTCGTTTGGCGGAACTGCTCCTCGGTGCGGTGAAGGATCCCGAACGGGCCGTCAAGATGCTCACCGAAGCGCGGCGACGTTTTCCCGAAACTGCGGAGATGGTCTACTACCTCGCCGTGGCCCTGCGCGAGGCCAGGCACACACAGGAAGCCGTGACCACCTTTGAAGAAGCCTTGCACGAAGCCGAGCTCGATTCCGGCGAAATGGCCAATGCCCGATTCTACTTCGACTATGGAGCCGCCGCGGAACAAGCCGGTCTCTACGACAAGGCCGCCGACCTCTTCAAGAAATCGATCTCCCTTGATCCCGCGGGCTCGGCCGAAGCCTGCAACTACCTTGCCTTTATGTGGGCCGAGCAAAATATGCATCTGGACGAGGCGACGGAGATGATTCAGCGCGCGCTCCAGACGGATCCTAACAACGGCGCCTACCTCGATACCCTTGGCTGGATTGAGTATCGCCAGGGAAAATACGAGGCGGCTGTGAGCGACTTGCTTCGTGCGGCTAAGGACATGCCCCATGAGGATGCCGTGGTGTTTGATCACCTGGGCGATGCCTGCGTGAAACTGAATCGGATTCCGCAGGCCCTGGAAGCGTGGGAGAAGGCGAAAACGCTCGATCCGAAAAATAAAAACTTGGCGGACAAGATCGAGCAGACGAGAACGAAGCTGAACAAGAATGAACCCGTGGCCGCCAGCCCGGGCCATTGATTAGTCAGGCGACGCCCAAAAAAGAAGAACTGACGTGCAAAGCAAACTTTATCCAACGCCCTGGCAGCAGAAGACGATGTGGGCGGCCCTGACGGCTCTTTTTGTCGTTTTTCTCATCAGCATCGCGGCCTCCGTGATTTGGGTTTCAGCCAATGTCATTGCCTTTCTGCAACCGATCCTGATCCCCGTGGCCATCGCCGTCATCCTGGCCTACCTGCTCGATCCGCTGGTCACCCGGATGTGCCAGGGCAGCCTGAGCCGGACTAAAGCCGTTGTCCTGCTTTTTCTGCTCGGCTTCGTCGCCCTCCTGGCCCTGGGCAGTTGGCTGATTCCCATGATCTCGATGCAAAGCGCCAGTTTCGCGAAGGATTTGCCCGGCTACACTCAGAAGGCGCGCGATGAGGTTGTTGACATCATTTACCGCTACACCCGCTCGATCGGCGCCCTCGGCGCAAAGGGGAAAAGCCTCTCCACCACCAGTAGCGTGGTAAACTGGCTGCTCAGCTCGCCCACTCCGCGCCCGCGACCGACGGCCACGCCGGCTCCAACGGAGACTCCGACGGAGACTCCTGAAGCCGCGACTGCTGGCTCCCCCATCGAAGCCATCACGGCGGCACCCGCCAAGCTTAGCTCAGCGGATCGCCAGAAAATTCAGGAGTTCGTGCAAAAACAGATTCCGAATCTGGAGCGGCAATTGCCCGCCTGGTCCGAGAGGCTTTGGAACATTCTGAAGAAAAGCATCGGCGGCTTTCTCGGCGTCACCGGCTTCTTGCTCAGCCTGGTGCTGGTGCCCATCTATCTTTTCTTCTTTCTCAAGGAGCGGCCGAGCATCGAGAAGCGCTGGAAAGAGTATCTTCCCTTGCGGGCTTCCCCACTCAAGGATGAGGTCGCCGAAGTCCTGTCCCAGATCAACCGCTATGTCATCGCCTACTTCCGCGGCCAACTCCTGGTCTGCCTGGTAGACGGCCTTTTGATCGGCGCAGCCTTGACCATGATCGGGCTGAACTTCGCGCCGTTGATCGGCATTCTCGTGGTCGTGCTAACCATGATTCCCTACATCGGCATTGTCGTTTGCTGGGTTCCGGCTGTTCTCATCGCCGCCTTCCAATGGGGTGATTGGTGGCATCCGTTTTGGGTGACCGTTATTTTCATTGTCATCCAGAACCTCGAGGGAATGTTCTACGCCCCGCGCATTGTCGGAAAGTCGGTAGGCCTCCATCCCATGACCGTGATTGTTTCGATTTTTGTCTGGGGGCTTCTCATCGGCGG
>DASXIK010000285.1:0-1762 GCA_036498025.1 Chthoniobacterales bacterium | reverse complement strand
CTGAAGAAAAGCGCGTTTGCCCGTAAGCCAGGTTTTGGCGTTGAGCAATTCGAGGTGGAGGTGGTTAGGCGCCGCTGTCGCTGGCGGCGTTGTTTTTGCCTGCGGAGCTTTGCCGTCTGGCGGCACGGCGATCTTGAGCGCTCCAGAGCGAATTTCTTCGACGACCGCGCGATGTTGCTCGTCCACCCGGAGTTTCAAAGCGTGCTCGCGCTTTGGATCCAGGGGAAGCAAGTCCTGATAGCGGTTGGTGCGGCGATGCAAAACGCGTCCCAGGAAATAAACAGTAGTATCAATCAGGGCATGGGTAGCGCCGCGATCTTCCGTTTGGACGTGGTAGGTGATGCCGGCGACCGCCACGTTCGTGTTGTGCCCGAAGAGCATTTCCGCATCCGCTCTGACCTGCGCGTCGGTTGGAGCAAACCTGGCAGGAATCTTATCGCCGCATTTGACCGAGTGGCGGCTCAATCGTTATTATAGCAAGTCGCCCATGAGCGGTTCCGGTTTACATACGTATGCCCCGCTTCTCTTACACCTGCTGATCGCCGCGGTGCTGGCCGGTGCGTTGACCGCCGTTTCTGTTCTGGTGGGATGGCGACGTCCCACGCGGGCCAAACTGCAGCCTTATGAATGCGGTATGGAACCCACGGGTGACGCGCGGGAGCCCTTCTCGGTGAAGTTTTATCTCGTGGCGATGGTATTCATTTTGTTCGACGTGGAAGCGATCTTCCTATACCCCTGGGCCTACATCTTTCGCAGCTTACGTTGGTACGGCTTTGTGGAGATGATGATCTACATCGGCATTCTTCTGGTCGGTTATCTCTATCTCTGGAAAAAAGGCGCGCTGGATTGGCATAAATAGCCGGCGCTAACGGGTTCGAAATCGTGACGGAGTCTTCCAGCCAAAACGCTAATGTTGTAGCCGAGAGTCTGCGCGCGTGGAACCCCAAGGCGGTCGCAGAAGTCATTGAATTTCGGGGTGAAACGACGATTGTGGTGCCGCGGGAACTGTTGCGTGGCGCGGCGGAGCGGTGCCGGCAAGACGCCAAGCTGAAGTTCAACCTCCTTACGGACGCCACTTGCGTGGATCGCTACCCCATTGCGCCACGATTCGAGTTGAACTATCACCTGGTTTCCATTCCCCGGCGCGACAAAGTGCGTCTGAGAGTATGGGTCGGGGGCCAGGATCCGGTGGTGGATTCGCTGGTGCCCGTCTGGCCGGTGGCGAATTGGCTGGAGCGCGAGATTTTCGACCTGTTTGGAATCCGCTTCAACGGACATCCCGACTTGCGGCGAATCTTGCTTCCCGATGATTGGGAAGGCCATCCGCTACGCAGAGATTATCCCGTGGAAGGCTATAGGGACGTGCCGAATACAGGGGAGATTTTCAGGAAGAGCACGCCGCTATGACCACTGTGGAAACCGCCACCGGCGCCGCCAAGACCATGGTCCTGAACATGGGGCCGCAGCACCCGTCAACGCACGGAGTGCTGCGCATCCTGCTGGAACTGGACGGCGAGACGGTGGTGAAGGCTGTTCCGGACCTCGGTTATCTGCACACGGGAATCGAAAAATCCTGCGAAGACAAGACGTACTCGCAAGTCATCACGCTGACGGACCGGATGGACTATCTGAATCAGCTGGGCAACAACCTGGTGTATTGCCTGGCGGTGGAGAAACTGCTCGGGCTGGAAGTGCCGAAGCGGGCCCAGTACATCCGCGCGATGATGGTGGAGCTGCAGAGGATTTCATCGCACCTGGTGTG
>DASXIK010000284.1:0-6315 GCA_036498025.1 Chthoniobacterales bacterium | reverse complement strand
ATGCCTTTGAAGGTCACGTCCTTCATTTTTCCATCCGGTCCGGGCATCTTCATCTGCCCGGTCACGTCCAGGGAATAATAACGGCCTTCCATGACCGGTTTGCGCACCGCGACGCCTTTTGATTCGGTGGGTGGCGCATTTGGGTCGGGGTTCATCCAGAATTTCACGGTGTAGGTCCAGGTGCCGGCCAGGCTGCCGAGGAGTTTGTGATTCTCGTTCAGCTTGCCCATTTCCATCATCTGCTTCATCATTTCCGCCTCGCTCGGTTTGGCGTCGGGTTTGACGTCGGCCGCGTTGACCGGTTCCGCGACCGCGGACACCGGGGGCTCATCGCGCTTCTCCTGCGCGAAGGAGGGAAGAGCGAGCAACGCCGCGGCGAGAGTGATAAGGAAAATTCGAGTGCAGGGAGTAGGAAGAAGTTTCATGTCGCGACTTTCTGTCCGGCTGAGCCGCAAGGTCAAGCTAATCAAAGTGACAATTTTCGCTTCGAGGCAGGCTGGTGGCGATTGCGCTTAGGCCATCACCTGGCGGAACGCCGACAGGAATGCCTCCATCTCGGATTTCCTGCCGATGGTGATGCGCATGTAGTTCGGCAGCGCGGGAAACAGCCGGCCGACCTGGACGCGGCGTTGTTTCATCCCTTCGATCAGCGGTTTCACCGGGCGCTTTAAATCGGTCATGATGAAGTTGGCCTGCGACGGAATGGTTTTGTAACCCAGCTTTTCGAGTTCACCGACGGTGAACGCTTTCGCTTCGCTATTCAGGCGGCGGCCGTTGGGCACTTGATCGGGATCGGCCAGGTTCGCCTTAGCCGCGGCGATGGCCATGATGTTGACGCTGTCCAACGGCTGGTGCGGACGCATCCGGTCGATCGTTTCCTTTTGGGCGACACAGTAGCCGCAGCGCAGGCCGGCCATTCCGTAAATTTTGGAGAAGGTCCGGGCAACCACCAGGTTCGGGTAATCTTTGACCAACGGAATGACACTCTCGAAGTCCGAGCTGTCCGCGTAATGGAAGTAGGCCTCGTCCATCAGGATCATGGTCTGCGGTGGAGTCTTGCCGATGAAATCCCGGACCTCGCTTTTAGGCGTGATGCTGGCCGTGGGATTGTTCGGATTACAGATGTAAATCAGCCCGTCCTTGGCGGCCGAGGCCATTTTCGGGAGGTCGTGAGCGAAGCTGGCGGTCAAGGGAATCTTGACCACGTCGGCCCCAGCCACGCGCGCATGATTGAGAATCGCCTCAAACGTTGGATCCGCCACGACGAGGTTGCCGTGCGACGATCCCGCGGGGGCATCTTTCACCACGGGACCGGTGAAAGCGGCGGCGCAGAGTTTCAGGATTTCGCCGGAGCCGTCCCCGAGGAGGATCTGCTCGGGATTAACGCCGTTGGTTTTGGCCAGCATTTCGATGAGAGCGTCTTCGTGATCATCAGGATAACGACAGGCCAGGGAAAACGAATCGGTCATGGCCTGCAACGCACTGGCCGAAGGTCCGTAGGGATTCTCATTGGAGCTCAACCGGACCATCCCGGAATTGGCGACGGGCGCGCCCGGCGCCGCCGTGGGCGGCCGCGAGTAAGCACGCGAGAAAGCGGCGGCCGTGGCGCCGGCGCCTAACAAATGAGCGAATCTGCGTCGAGAAATGGCAATGGTATTCATAAGAAGAATCGAGTTTGGGTTCCCGCCCCGTGGCGGAGTGATGGTGTGAGCCAGGGCGTCATTCTGCGCCTTCGACCGGCCTTTCGTCAATTCAGGTTGGAATGAAGGCCGGTCCGGCTACGTTTTGACCGATGAAAGCGATGGTTGTTGTCATGATGCTCTTGGCTTGTCGCGCGGCGGCCACGGCCGGGGACTCTCCGCGGATCGAGGCCATCCCGTTGTTCAAGCAGGCCGCCGGCACCTGGGACGGGACGGGAACGAACCTGGTTCTGGCCGACAAGTCGAAGTTGATCGTCACGGATACCTGGACGGGAGAATTCGGCATGGATGGAACAGCCTTCGTGCAAACGGGAACCGTGAAGCTGAGCAGCGAAGTCGGCTACGACTACCGCTGGGTTTATAAGATCGAAACCAAGAGCGGGAGAATCTTTGCCCTCTATAAGGATTCCCGGGACACTCAGGGCGTCTTCCTGGCAGACCTGTCGGCGGATCAGAATAAGCTCACAATGTTCCCTGTCGACGCCGGCGGGAAGCCGACCAAAGCCGGAATGTTTTCCACGATCTCCTTCAAGGACGGGCGTCTCTTCTTTGAAACGGAGGTCCGTGATCGCGAGGGCAAGCCGCAAGTGCAATCGTCCGTCACCTGCGCGAAGCAGGATAACTCGCGGGCCACGCGCGACTAGATCCTTCGAGGAAGGCTAGGGCAAGGAGGCGGCAATACGCGAGAGCAGGCTGGCGGGATTTACCCCGAGAAAGATGACGATGGCAGCGAGCAGGGCGATGGTCGCCTGTGGCCATGATCCCGGGGAGGCGCTCCCCGGCTGCGTGGCCACCTCTTCGGCGGCCTTTTCATCAAGGAAAATGGCCTTTAGCACCATCAGGTAATAATAGAGAGAGATGAGGCTCCCGAAGAGAGCCAGCGCGACCAGCCAGAGCAGACCCGACGTTTCCGCCGAACGGAGCGCCGCACTGAAGAGATAAAATTTACCGAAGAATCCCGCAAGCGGCGGCAGGCCGGCCAGCGAAAGCATGAAGACCGCCATGCAACCGGCGAGGAGCGGCGATCGTGAGTGCAGCCCGGAAAAATTTCTCAAATCGTCGCCACCAGTTTGTTGTCGCACGAGCGCGATCACTCCGAACGCGCCGACCAGGGTGAAAGCGTAGGTCGTGGTGTAAAACAGGGTGGCGCTGAAGCCGTCTTTTCCGCCGGCGACCAGGCCAAGCAAGGTGTAGCCGGCGTGAGCGACCGCCGAATAAGCCAGCAATCGGCGCACGTTGGATTGCACCAGTGCGACCAGGTTGCCGATGATGATGGAGAAGGCGGCGAGGGCGGCCAGCACCGGTGTCCAGCCGCTCACCATGGCGTGCCAGGCGGCGCTGCCGGCCAGAGGCCCAAACCCGACAAGGACGATTTTCCCGAGCACGAAAAATGACGCCACCTTCGAGCCGGACGCGATGAAGGCGGCGGAAGACGGAGGTCCTCCCTGGTAAGCGTCCGGTGCCCAGAGGTGAAACGGGGCGGCGGCTACCTTGAAGGCGAATCCGATCAGCGTCATAACCAGGCCGGCGGCGAGAAGAGGGGCAACGGGCGCACTGCTTACCTTGAGCGCGATGCCCTGAAGAACGGTCGTGCCGGACATGCCGTAAACCAGGCTGAGCCCGAAGAGAGTGAACGCGCTGGCCGTGCTGCCAAAGAGAAAATACTTGAGCCCGGCTTCCGCGGAACGGACGTCGGTTTTGTCGAAAGCCACCATGGTATAAAGAGAGAGGCCAGTCAGCTCGAGCCCAATAAAAATCATGAGCAGTTCCTCGCTGCCCACCAGGAGCATCAGGCCAACGGTGGCGAGGAGAAGGACAGCCAGATATTCGCCTTGATTGCGCAGAGGCTGGCCCCCGGAAGCGAGCAGCACGGTAAAGAAAGCCAGCGCGAGGCAGATGATTTTGAAGAGCGAGGTGAGCGGCGTGACCACGATCATGCCGTCGAACATTCTGGCCTGGGCAGGCAGGAGGAGGAAACCGGCCATGGCGCCGAGCAATCCCACCGCTGCCACCATGGAACAAAAACCCGATTGGGCCGGCGTTCCCCTGGTCGTTTTAGTCGTTAGGCCAACGGCCAGGACGATAAGCGCGGTGACGACCACGGCGATCTCCGGGATGAGCAATTTGACGAGGTCGAGATAGCTCATTGCAGAAACCTCATGGCTTCGACCGCGGGCATGATGCGATCGAAGAGAAACTTCGGGTACACGCCCGCCGCGAAGGTGGCCAGGATCAGCAGGACGGCTCCGCACTTTTCCGGCAGGGTGATGGGTTCGAGAGCGGCCGCAGAGGCTGCAGTTGTGGCCCCACCGGTCACGCTTTGTTGTTCGTCGCTAAAGAACGATTTCTTTAAAGCGCGCAGGGTGAACGCCGCCACCAGGACCATGCCGCCGCCGGTGATCCAGACCGCCAGCGGGTAGGTCTTCCATGTTCCAATAAGAATGGTGATCTCGGCGGCGAACCCGCTGAATCCGGGAATGCCCATGGAAGCGGCCGAGGCGATAACAAAAGCAAAGGCGGCGAAGGGCAGAGCGCGGCTTAAGCCCATTCGGGAGAGTGCGTCGAGGTCGCGCGTGTGCGTGCGCGGGTAGATCATGCGCCCGGCGATGGCGAAGAGGAGGGCGCCGATGACGCCATGGGAAAACATTTGCAGGACAGAGCCGGAAACGCCGATGGCGTTGGCCGTAGCCAGGCCAAGAAGCACGAAGCCCATGTGACTCACACTGGAGTAGCCGATGACGAATTTGAGATCGCGTTGCCGCAGAGCCACCGCCGCGGCGTAAACAATCCCGATGACGGCGGCCACGGCGATCCCGTCCCGCCACATTTGAAAACCCTGCGGAAAAAGATTCACCGCCACACGCAGCGCGCCGTAGGCGCCGAGCTTCATGACGATGCCGGCGAGCAACATCGAGCCGGCGGTGGGCGCGGCCACGTGACCAGTAGGCGCCCAGGTATGCAGCGGCCAGATGCCCGCGAGAACGGCGAACCCGAGAAACAAGACAGGAAAGGCCCAGGCCTGCATTTCCGGCGCAAAAGAAAATTGCGCGAGTTGGGGGAGATCGAAAGGCGCGACCAGGCCGCCCCGGCTGGCGGCCACGGAGGCAGCGAGGATACCGATGAAAACAAGGGCGCCGCCGAAAAAGGAATAAAGCGTCAATTTCATGGCGCCGTATTCCTTGTTAGTCGAGCCCCAGAGAGCGATGAGAAAATATTTCGGGACGATGACCAGCTCGTAGAACAGGAAGAAAAGAAAAAGATCGGCGCTGAGAAAGACGCCATAGGACCCGCCGACCACCAGGAGCAGCCAGAAAAAGAACTCGTTAGGCCGCTGCTCCACATCCCAGGAAAAAAGGACCGCGCTGATGGCGGTCAGGCCGGTGACCAGGCACATGGTCAGGCTGATGCCATCCGCGGCCAGGTGGTAATTCATTCCGAGCGAGGGGATCCAAGGAAGGCGAATAACGGTTTGCAGCACGCCGAATTCGCGCGGCTGAATAAAAGCGAAGAGGGTCACGGCAAAACCGGCAACCGTGGTAACTAACGCCAGCCAGCGCGCGAAAACGCCGGGCAGGGCGAGCAGCAGGATCGCGCCGGCGAAGGTGAGATAGATGGTCCAGGCGATCAAGCGGCCTTCTTCCTGTAGGCTGTCGTCTTTTCCCGGACGTGGAAGCCGATTTCGCGACGCGGCTGTTTTGGCGGCGCCATGAGCTGGCGGATTGCTTCGATGATGGCGTCTATCTTTTCGTCCTGCTTGCCGACGCGACTCTGCAGTTCGGAAAATTTACGGGCAAATTCCCTATTCCTGTCGAGCGCCTGGCGGAGGCGGACGAAGGCGCGCATGATAGCGATATTTACTTTCACTGCGCGGTCGCTGCTTAGCACGCTCGATAACATGGCAACCCCTTGTTCAGTAAAGACATGGGCCAGATGCCGGCGTCCGCCGCGTCCCTTTGATATTCCAAACTGGAATATCAAACGCTTCGCCTCCTCAGTCGTGAGTTGGAACATGAAGTCTGCGGGAAAGCGAGCGAGATTGCGCCTGACCGCCTTGTTCAGATTCCCCGTCGTGACGCCGTAGAGCCGTGCCAGTTCAAAATCGAGCATCACCCTGTGACCGCGTGCGAGGAGAATGGCTGCAGCGATTCGTTCGATGGAAGTGCTTGATCTCTTGCTCATCGTAAATATGCGCTACCATTCACAGCGACTAGGCAAAGAACCGGGCCATTTGCACGACGGTCGTGTTGAAGATGTTGAAGAGAAATTGCGGGGCGATGCCGATGGCGAACATGAGCAGGGTCACGGGCACGACGACCAGTTTCTCGCGCCCCAGAAGATCGGGGAAGGCGGCGCAGTTCTCGGCCAGTGGTCCGCTGAAGAGCGATTGCATGGCGCGCAGGAAAACAATGGCGGTAACGAGCAGGCCAATCACGGACACGGCGGTGTAAGAGGCGGTGATAGCAAAAGAGCCTTTGAAAATAAGGAATTCGCCGATGAATCCGTTCAGGCCCGGCAGGCCTAACGAGGAAAACATGGCCACGCTCATCCAGCCGCAGAGCAGCGGGGTGCGCTGCATGAGGCCGCCGAAATCCTGCAGGCCGCGCGCGCCCCGGCG
>DASXIK010000283.1:0-3855 GCA_036498025.1 Chthoniobacterales bacterium | reverse complement strand
CTCCTGGGAAAGGCGGAGGCGCGCGGCCAGGTTCGATTGCTCGATGTAAAGCTTGTCCGCTTCTTCCATCGGCGCGGTCCGGCAATGCATGATCTCGCCCGAAGAAATCTGCCGGATACTGGCAAATCCCTCCCAGGCCTTGTGCACTTCGTAGTTGCCCAGGCTGAACGACACTTTCTTTTTGGATTTCTGTGTCTTGACCGGATTATCGAGGTCGGTCTCGTGGAGAAACGCGCGTTTCTTCTCGTAGAGCTGGAGGAAACGATCGGCCAGGATGCTCTGACGAATCTCGCGCATGAGCTGGTGATAAAAGTGCAGGTTATGTTTGCCTAACAACTGCCAGCCCAGTGGTTCCCGCGCTTTGGTCAGGTGATGGAGATAGGCGCGGGAATAGCGTTTGCAGGTGGGGCAGCCGCAGTCCGGGTCCAGCGCGTCGCCGGCGAACTTGTAGACACTGCGCCGCAGTTGCAGAAAACCGCGCGAAGTGAAAACGCCGCCGCGCTGAGCCACCTGAGTGGGAATGATGCAATCAAACATGTCGACACCGCGATGGACGGCTTCGAGAATATCGAGAGGCGTGCCCACACCCATGAGGTAGCGGGGCTTGTCCGTGGGCAGAAGTTGCGCGGTGAACTCACAAAGGTCTTCCCGCTGCGGCTTGCTTTCGCCCACTGCCAGCCCGCCGATGGCGAATCCGTCGAAGGGCATTGCGCCTAACGTCTCCACACTCTGGCGTCGCAGCTCCTTGAAGAGCGCGCCCTGCACAATGGCGAAGATCGACTGGGGCGAATCCCCGCGCGCGGCCAGGCTGCGCTCCGCCCATCGATGAGTGATGCCGAGAGCCGCGCGCGCGGCGGTTTCATCCGCCGTCGAGGCGATGCATTGATCCAGCACCATCATGATGTCGCTGCCGATCGCTCTTTGCGTTTCGATGCTGAGTTCCGGAGTGAGCAGGATGGTCTTGCCATCGACGTAGCTCTGAAAGGCCGCGCCTTCCTCACTCAGGAGGCGCGAATTGGGCAGCGAAAAAATTTGGAACCCGCCGGAATCGGTGAGAACGGATTTCTTCCAGCTCATGAAGCCGTGGATCCCGCCAGTGCGGCGGAAGACCTCCGCGCCCGGCCGCAGGAGCAGGTGATAGGTGTTGGCGAGGAGAATCTGCGAGCCCGCATCCTCGAGAGTTTGCGGGAGTTGGGCCTTGACCGTGGCATGGGTTCCCACGGGCATAAAGAGAGGGGTGTGCACGGCGTTGTGCAGAGTGTGGAAGGTAGCGGCCCGGGCGCGGGAGCCCGTGGCCTGCGCTTCGAGCTGGAATTGCAAACGCGAGGGAGTCATTCGACCGGACACTTTACGTGGTTAGCCGGCGGTCGCGAGAAACTCTACGATGCGTTTCTCAAACCACGGACGCAGGCTGCCGGCAATTTCCAGAAAACCGAGATGACCACCTGACTCCGGTGCTTCCAGATAGAGACAGGGATTCCGTTCCGCTTCCGGAAAGGGAAAGCATTCCGGCGCGAGAAATGGATCGTCCTGGGCATTGAGCAGAAGGGACGGAACATTGATTTGATGAAGAAACTGCCGGGCACTGGCTTGCGTCCAATAATCGGCGGCGTCGCGAAAGCCGTGCAACCGGGAGGTGTAGCGATCATCGAACTCCTGGAAGGTGCGCAGGGCGCGGCTGCCGCGCGCGTCGATCTCATCGGGAAAGCGCAGCGCTTTGGCTTCTACCTTGGCAATGAGGCTGCGGATGAAACGCCGCAGATAGACCCGATTGCTCCAGCGCGTGTCGAGCTTGCGGGCACTGGCCGCGAGATCGATCGGCGCTGAAACCGCGACCCCCGAGACAACCGCCGGGTGCGGGGGCGCCTCGCCCAGATACTTCAGGGTAAGGTTTCCGCCCAGACTGAATCCGATCAGCGCGATGCGCGAATATCGCTGGGCCGCGCGATCGATGACCGCGCGCAGGTCCTCGGTCGCGCCGCTATGGTAGAGCCGGACCAATCGGTTAGGCTCTTCGCTGCAACCGCGAAAATTCCACGCCAAAACATCCCAGCCGTGCGCGACCAGGGCGCCGGCCATTCCCTGGATGTAGCCCTGGCCGGCCGAGCCTTCCAAGCCATGCGAGAGAATGGCGAGCCGCTCCTGTTTCCGGCAGAGCCAGCGCAGATCGAGGAAATCGCCATCCGGGAGTTCGAGGCGCTCATGGGCGAAAGAGAGTCTGTGCCGGTGGCGCAGCATGGCGCCGAGGATGGTCTGGACATGGGCGTTCCCCAGGAGAAAAGGCGCTTGGAATTTGCTTTGGATAACTGGCATGGCGAGCACGCGCCATCCGCATGGCTAAGCGATGGCGGTGAGCTATATTGGTCGTGGATGTTTGAGATCAAACCAAGGGACAAAATGGTGGAGCGCGCCTTCCTCGTGGGGGCGTTTATCGACGCCGCCGATAAGGCCGACGCGCAGAGTTTGCTCGATGAACTGGCTGAGCTGGTCGACACGCTGGGCATTCCGATCGTCGCCCGAAAGCTCATTTCCTATCGGGACAATCATCCACGTTACCTGATTGGTTCGGGCAAGGCGCAGGAGATCGTCGACCTGGCGAAGGAGGAGAAGTGCGACGTGCTCATCTTTGACAACGCGCTGAGTCCTTCGCAGCAGCGTAACTGGGAGGAACTCGCCGGCATGACGGTGGCGGATCGGCACGAGATCATTCTCGATATTTTCGGGGCGCGCGCGCAAACGCGCGAGGCCCGCATTCAAGTCGATCTCGCGCGTATGGAATATTCCCTGCCGCGTCTGACCCGGGCCTGGAGTCACCTCGGGCAGCAGGGTGGAGGCATTGGCGCGAAGGGCGAGGGAGAAAGCCAGCTCGAGCAGGATAAACGGAAGATCCGGCTGCAGATCGACCGGTTGAAACGCGAGCTGGGAATCGTGCGGCGATCGCGCGCCACCCAGCGTAAGAACCGCAAGCGCGCCCCCGTGCCGAACGCGGCCATTGTCGGTTACACCAATGTCGGTAAATCGTCTTTGCTGCGGCGGCTAACCGGGGCCGACGTGCTGGTGGAGAACAAACTTTTCGCCACCCTGGACACGGCCACCCGGAAAATCGCCTTGCCTAACAAACAGCCGTTATTGCTCACTGACACAGTCGGGTTTGTGCGCAAGCTGCCGCACGAACTGGTGGAAGCCTTCAAGGCCACACTCGAGGAGGCGACCCTGTCTGATTTTCTCATTCATGTGCTCGATGCCTCGCAGCCGGAAGTGATGGAATTTTACAACACGACCATGCGCGTGTTGCATGATCTCGGAGCGGACACCAGTCAGATGCTGGTGGTGCTGAACAAGATCGATAAGGTCAGCGACCCGGCTGGGCTCTTCGCCTTGCGCAGGCATTTTCCGGAGGCCGTGGCGGTTTCCGCGCAGACGGGCGCGGGGATGACGGAGTTGGTCGAGCGGATCTCGGAATTTGTGGCTCGCGGAACGGTGACGGTGGAGCTGCGGCTGCCGTCGGAGCGGGCGGATTTGCTGGCGCGGTTGCATCGGGACGGAACGGTGCATGCGTTGAATTACGAGGATGGATTTGCCTGCGTGACTGCCACTTTGCCGGTTCGCGCGTTGGATGTCTTTGCGCCGTTTCTGGCGGCGCCGTTGGAGGAAGAGGCGGCGGTTTCGGTTTGAAAGATTGAGTAGGGTGCAACTCCGGTGCGTGTGGTGCATCCGCGGAGTGGACGCCGCAGCGCGGCGTCCCTACCAATAAGAGTCGTGCGCTGCGTGACAAACGAGCTGAGTTATCGCACGGTTGGGGCGTTGAAGAATCCTCTTGTGGAAGCGGAGCCGGAGCGTGTCCGGAGGATGTTC
>DASXIK010000282.1:0-9423 GCA_036498025.1 Chthoniobacterales bacterium | reverse complement strand
ACTATGAGGAAATCAATTCTGGGTTTAATCACGATATGGGTAACGATGATGGCGGCGTACGGGAACATTATCCCAACGCTCGACAACACGACGGCGACAGCCGGGGGGTTCACTTGGAATTACACTGCCAACGTTACCGTTGATCAAATGGTGACGCCGGGTGACTTCTTCACCATTTACGATTTCGGCACTTTCAACCCGGGTTCGAATTTGCAACCCGCCGGTTGGACGTTCTCCTCTTCACTGCTCGGCACGAATCCGTCGATGATCACGCCTACGGACAACCCGAATCTGCTGAACTTGACCTGGACTTACACCGGCACGACGCCCATCAACGGCGCAGCCGCTCTCGGTACCTTCTCGGTCATTACCGGCACTAACGAGTTGGGAACCGGAATCTTCGCCGCGGAAGCCACCCGCAACGGCGGCCCGAACTTCGGCACCAAAGTCGATAACATCGGCACGATCTCCATTCCGATTCCCGAAATGTCCGCTCTTCTCCCGATCCTGAGCGTTTGCGGAGCCGGCTTCGCCGCCAGCGTTCCCGCGCTCCTGCGCCGTCGCAAAAAGAGCTAAAATCGATTTCCCTCTTAAGAGGCCACCGCGGTTTCCGCGGTGGCCTTTTTTGTTTACCCCGCCGGGGCCACGCTCTTGAATAAATCCTCAGCGGGGGAAAACTCTTGGTTTCACGAGGGGTGCATGCCAAAATTGCACTCCTTTTTTCATGGCCACCGCTTCCTTACCGCCGCTTCGTTTGAAATTCTGGGGAGTTCGGGGTTCCATCCCGGTCCCCGGTCCCACCACCTTGCGCTACGGCGGCAACACCACTTGCGTCGAACTCCGCGCCGATAACGAAGTCATCGTGCTCGATGCGGGCACTGGAATTCGCGCTCTCGGCTCCGCGTTGGACAAGGAATTCGGATCGAAACCCATCAAGATCTCTTTGCTCATCACCCACATGCACTGGGACCACATCCAGGGATTCCCTTTCTTCGTCCCCGCCTACAATGACAAGAATTTTATCCGCATCCTGGGCTACGATGGAGCCGAAGCCGGGTTGCGCGAAATCTTTATCGGCCAGATGGCCACGCCGTTTTTCCCGGTGAGACTGCAGGCCATGCCCGGCCGAATCGAAATCAAAAAACTGCTGAAGTATGAATTCAAAATCGGAAAAGTCAGGGTCCGCGCCAAGTTAATGAATCATCCGGGAGTTTGTCTCGGCTACCGCCTGGAGACTTCGCAGGGATCGGTTGCCTTTCTCCCGGATTGCGAACCCTTTGACTCGCTCAAGATTCACGCCATCAAATCAACGCTGTTAAGCCCGGAACAAATGCGCTCCCGCGCGGACGCCGCCCATGCCGAGTTGGTGGACTTTTTGCGCGGCTCCGACGTTTTGATCCTCGATACGCAATACACCGACGAAGAGTACAAGTCGCACGTCGGCTGGGGGCACGGCTCCCTCAGCGCAGCCGTGGCCCTCGCTGTCGAAGCCGGCGTCGGGAAATTGGTGATGTTTCACCACGATCCCGTGCACGACGACAACATGATGGACGGGATGGCGGACAAAGCGCGCCAACTCGTAGCCGCCTCCGGGAAACCACTGGTCGTGGAAGTCGCACGCGAGGGAACAGAAATGACCCTGGGCGCGGGGTGATGTTCGGTCCGCCGCTTGCACCAGACTGCCGGATGGACTTACGTTAGCGGTTCAGCCCCCTTAGTTTTGCCTCGTAGTGTAACGGTAGCACCAGAGATTCTGGATCTCTTTGTCAAGGTTCGAATCCTTGCGAGGCAGCCACGTAAAAGACCTGGCGGTCTCACGTGGCCGACGCCGCTTCTGCTCAACCCGCGTGAGGCGCAGCCTTTTACGCGGTTCGAATCCTTGCGAGGCAGCCACGCCACGTAAAAGACCTTCGGTCTCACGTGGCCACGCCGCTGCTCCACTCTCCAACCCGCGTGAGGCGCAGCCTTTTTACGCGGTCGCTGAACAGTCGATTAGGTCGCACAGGGAATTCAGGCTTGGCCTAATTGTAAAGCTTGCCTCGGGTCCTAACGTCAGGATGTGAGCGCAGATCCTGCCGCGAAAGCCGGCACACCACACTTGCTGGCCGCGTCGCTTGCTTGTGCCATCGTTGCCGGCCTCTTGTGGACTGGCCGAGCCGCCGCGGTGCGCTGGGAACATGCGAGACTATCGGACTTCGCCCCCGAGCCGTTTCCGTTAAAAAACCAGGGGCTGGCCTGGCAACGGGTCGCAGCCACCACGCCATCTGCTTTGCCGCTTTATGGCAGCTCGGAAATGGTCAAACGCGCCGACAACAAGGCAGGCGAATTCTTTCGGGATTCACCCACGGGATTCGAGGTTTCGCCGGTGGGAGCCGGAGGCACCACTTCCATTATCATCCTGCAAAAATTGGCCGCGCTCGGGCCGGACCTTAAGGACAAGAAAATCGCCATTTCGCTGTCGCCCAGCTGGTTTTTTCGGAAAACGGCCAGCCCCTATTTTTACGAGGGAAATTTCTCAGCCATGGCGGCCAGCGAATTCGCCTTCGGGAGCAACCTCGGCACGGAATTGAAACGGGAAATTGCCGCCAGAATGTTGCAGTTTCCGGAAAGCTTAAAAAAAACGCCCTTGCTTGAACTGGCCGTCACCTGCCTCGCGTCACAGCGACGTTTGGACCACGCGCTCTTTTGGGCTCTGTGGCCACTCGGAAAGTTGCAGAACATCATCTTCGACCTGCAGGACCACTTCGAAGCGGTCGTTCATCATGTGCCAAAGCCAAAGGGCCCGCCACATTCGCCGATCGCGAATCCGATCAAGGTGCGTGAATCGCAGGCTCCTCCCTTGGACGACGATGTGCGCCACGGCGGCGACCCGGTCTTTCTAGAGCACATGGCAACAGCGATGGAATGGAGCGATCTCGACTTGCTCTTGCGCACCATCACCGAGATTCACGCGCGGCCGCTCCTGCTCTGCATTCCGCTGGATGGGTCGTTGTACGAAGAGGCCGGAATCTCGCGATCGGCGCGCCAGCGATTCTACACCACCCTGCGGGCGCATGCCGATCGGTTTCATTTCCCGCTGGTCGCTTTCGAGGAACATGATGAGGACCCCACGTTCCTCGTAGCTCACCACTACCATCTCTCCGGCGTCGGCTGGATGTCGTATGACCAGGCACTCGACGCATTCTTTCACGACCAGCCGGTAAATCCCTGACTCATCATGGTCCCTGATTCTTGTGAAAGAATTCTGAAGCTCCTGGCCTCCGTCGCGGAATCTGATGAAGTACGGACGAATCCGCAGCTGCCTCTTTACGATAAGGAGATTCTCGATTCGATGAAAACGGTCGAACTCATGATTGAGCTGGAAAACGAATTCGGGCTGGAGATCTCTCCGGCGGAGTTTGAGCGAGAATTGTGGGCCACGCCCGAAAAGATGATCCTCGACATCGAACGGCGGATGCGGGCGTGACCTGGCTGGCCACACATCCGCGCCTCCATCGCGCTCTCTTGATCCTCTACTACCTGGGAGTCATTG
Organism: Chthoniobacterales bacterium; assembly: GCA_036498025.1. Lineage (GTDB taxonomy): Bacteria > Verrucomicrobiota > Verrucomicrobiia > Chthoniobacterales > UBA10450 > JBBRDU01. The sequence goes on along the minus strand of DASXIK010000282.1, from coordinate 5,891 downwards.
CCGCGTTGATCGCCATGTATGGCCGGGGTGATTTCTCCACGCCACCGTTCATCTACCAGGGTTTCTGAGTGGATATCATCCAGCAAGTCGACCGCTGGGCCCGGGTTGCTCCCCAGGCCGTCGCACATGTCAGCGGCCAGCGACAATTGACCTACGGAGAATTGCGGGAGCGATCCGATGCCTTGGCGGCCCACCTCGCGCAGCGGCTCAAAAATGATTTCTCGCCCATCGCGGTTCTTGGTCATCGCGAGCCCGAAATGCTCATCGCCTTTCTTGGCGTGGTGAAATCAGGAAGGCCTTACCTGCCTCTGGATCCCCTTCTTCCACGCAGGCGCCTCCATCGAATTCTCAACACGGCACGCGTGCAGCTTGTGCTCACGCCGGCCGAGACAGCGGCCTTTTCCGGCTCCCGCGCGGAGCTTCCGCTAAAGGCCCTGCGCAACGATGACCCTTTTTACATCCTCTTTACCAGTGGCAGCACGGGTGAGCCCAAAGGGGTAATCATTACTGCCGGATGTTTGCACCATTTCCTGACCTGGATGCTGATGGAGCAACAATTTATCGAGTCCGGGGAAATATTCCTGAATCAGGCCCCCTTCTCCTTTGATCTCTCGGTGATGGATCTTTATTGCTCTCTCGCCACCGGCGGAACTCTCTTTAGCATCGGCCGCGATCTCGTCGCCAACCCGAAGCAGCTCTATCTTGCTCTGTCGAATTCCGGCCTAACGACGTGGGTTTCCACTCCGTCGTTCGCGCAGCTCTGCCTGGCAGAACGAAAGTTCGGCCAGGACATGCTTCCGCGCCTCCGCCGTTTCCTATTCTGCGGCGAGACCCTTGCGCGCGAGACTGCCGAGCGCTTGCGCCAACGCTTTCCCACTGCGCAGATTTGGAACACCTACGGTCCGACCGAGGCCACGGTAGCCTGCACTTCCGTCCAAATCACCGATGCCATTCTCGAAAACTACTCCGCCCTTCCCGTCGGCCGCCCCATGCCCGGGACGGCGATTTTTGTAACCGGCGAGGGTGACCACGCCCGTCCTGTCCCGTTGGGCACGCCAGGCGAAATCATCATCGCCGGCCCTAACGTCAGTCCCGGTTACCTCGCCCGGCCCGATCTGACCGCCAGAGCCTTTTCCGAGGACAATGGCCAGCGGGCTTATTGCACGGGTGATCGTGGCCGGTTCTCCGATGGCCTGCTCTTCTTCGAAGGACGAATGGATCACCAGATAAAATTCAACGGTTACCGCATCGAGTTGGGCGATATCGAGGGCAACCTGCGCGCCATTTCCGGAATCCACGACGCCATCGTGCTGCCGGTGACAAAGCAAGGGAGAACAACTTCGCTTGCCGCCTTTGTTGTCTCCGACAACGGGGCAGAGTGCGAGTCCGCCTCGAAGCGGGTTGACGACTTGCGCCAGGCTCTGGGCGAACGGCTTCCCGCCTACATGATACCGCGGCGGTTTATCTTCCTGGAGGCCTTTCCCATGACGCCTAACGGCAAGGCCGATCGCTCCAGACTCACCGCGCTGCTGTGATTCCCTACGCAGATTTCACGTTCTTCGGGCTGCTCCTCTACCCGGTGTTAGCCACGCTCATTCTGGGCCTGCTCGGACGCGCCGGTCGCTGCTGGGCTCTTCTTGTTACCGTCGCCGCCGTCATCCTCCAATACTCTTGCCGCCCGGTGTTTGGCACCCGGGAAATCTGGATTCTGGCGGGTTTCGGGGCATGGGAGTATGCCGTCGTGCGCGCTTTCAAGGCGTTCGGTGCGCGGCCGGGCTGGCCATTTTACCTGGCCGTCGGCGCCAGTCTTGGACCATTGGTCGCATCAAAGGCCTGGCCACTGGTGTCACCCGGCAGCGAGTTTGGTTTTCTCGGAATCTCCTACGTCACTTTTAGGGTGCTTGATATTGTCTTCTGCCTGCGGGACAAGGTTGCCCTCTCTCTCAACGCCGCCGACTTCCTCGGTTGTCTCTTTTTCTTTCCCACGATTTCATCCGGACCAATCGACCGCTACCGGCGTTTCACCGCCGACTTGGGAAAGAAACGCACGCGCGCGGAGTTCCTTCAGGATCTCGACGGCGCGATCCATCGCCTTTTCCGCGGATTTTTTTACAAATTCATCATCGCTGCCCTGATTAACAATTACTGGCTCGAACCGTCAGCCAAGGGCAGAAGTCTGGGAGCGACCGTGAGCTACATGTATGCTTACAGTTTCTATTTGTTCTTCGATTTCGCCGGTTACTGCGCGTTCGCCATCGCCCTGAGCTATCTCTTCGGCGTCCATACCCCGGAGAATTTTAACCGGCCATTTCTCGCGCGAAACATCCGTGAGTTTTGGAATCGCTGGCACATGACTTTATCGTTCTGGTTCCGGGACCACGTTTACATGCGTTTCCTTCTCACGGCCCGGCGGCGGAATTGGTTCCACAACAACCACACCGCCTCCATCGCCGCCTATTTCCTGTCGTTCGGTTTGATGGGGCTGTGGCACGGGCCCCACATGCAGTACATCGCCTACGGCCTTTACCAGGCGCTCCTTTTGACCGGCTTTGACATTTACTCGCGCTGGAACAAGGCTCGCGGGCAAGGGCACGACAGCCGATTCCGGCATGCCGCCGGCGTGTTCATCACCTTTCAGTGTGTTTGTTTTGGCTTCCTTATTTTTTCCGGCCATCTGAACACAATTCCGTCATCGCCGTAGAGCCACCGCGCAGACCAAGGCGCCTCTGCTTAGCTTTCCGCGGCTCGCTTTTTCCGAAAAAAATCCTGCAAAATGGCGGCGCATTCGTCCTGCAGGATGCCCGCGGTGATCGCGCAATGATGATTCAGAGCCGGTTCCTGCAGGACATTGATCAATCCTCCTCCGCCGCCGCTGCGGGGATCCGAACATCCGAAAATGACCCGCCGCATGCGCACGTGCACCAGCGCCCCAGCGCACATGATGCAGGGCTCTTTGGTGACGTAAAGATCGCATTCATGCAAACGCCAATCGCCCACGGCTGCTTCCGCCTGTGTCACGGCCAGCATTTCCGCGTGAGCGGTCGCGTCCTTCAACATCTCCACCTGATTATAAGCTCGCGCGATGATTCGGCCGTGGCGCACGACCACCGCTCCCACCGGCACTTCATCGGCCTCGTAGGCTTTGCCCGCGAGCCGCAATGCTTCGCGCATAAAATCGACATCGCGCGCGATATCTTCCACGTCAGCCATGAGTTTTGAAGAGACAAACCGATTTGCGGCTCGCCGCTCAAGGAAACACTACAGGAACCAGGTGACGCTGGACAAAACGAATCGTTGCTTTTTCTCCACGGGATGACGTCCGGAGAAATCGTGCATTGCGAAGTCCTTCGCGTAAGATCCTAATATCCATGCACAAAATATTTGTCCCTTGCACGGCTGCTCTCGCTCTCCTGACGGTCACATTGGCCCACGGGGCCGAACAGGAAACGGTCGATCACTGCGCGCGCATCATTCGCGATTTTCGTCAAATGCCGGAGTCGAGCATTCCACGAAGCGTTCTGCGACACTCCAGGGGCCTCGCCATCCTTACGGTGGTGAAGGCAGGATTCATCTTTAGTGGCAAGGCCGGCCATGGCGTGGTCGTGGCGCGCAGGGGGCACGCCTGGTCGGGGCCCTCCTTTGTCGCACAAGGCGGCGCCGGCTGGGGGTTACAGGCCGGAGCCGAAGCGACCGACTTCGTCTTCGTTCTAAACACTGATGCCGCCGTGCGCGCATTTTCCCGCGGCGGAAACGTGACCCTTGGAGCAGACGCCAGTGTCGCGGCCGGGCCGGTTGGACGCGACGCTCATGTTGCTCTCGTTCCAAACGCGGCCATTTACACCTACAGCCGCACCAAAGGTCTGTTCGCCGGGGCCGCCTTGGAAGGAGCAGTCATCGGGACGCCAAAGGATGAAAACGCGCGCTATTATGGGCGCCGGGTGACCGCCCGCGAAATCCTGCAGGGCGAAGTGCGCCCGCCCCGCGGAGCTGCCAGCCTGACCTCTGCTCTGGGGCGCTGAGCTGCGGCCGAGGACTATTTTCTTTACAACCAAGGCGCTATTTAGGCAGCCTCGTGCCGTGAGACGCCTCGTCGCCGTTGGCCTGCTTTTTAGTTGCTTATGTTCGGTGCATGCACAGGAGCAGGAGGATAAGCTCGTCACCCGTCTGCTCCGCCCCAACACCACTCTCGGCAACAACGCGCAGAACAAAAAATTCACTTCCGCCGACGGGGCCCGGGTCGACAAGCATGCGCGGGTCGGAACCTTCTATTTTCAGCGTAAGTCGCTGATGAAAACGTACGCGACGACACGCGATTTTGACACGAACCAATACGACGCGCACACGTTCGATAGTTCCGGCAGCGGCAGCTCGTTGCTAGCCGCCAGGTCGACTACGCAAACGCGTTCCTATGCGACACCTGCCGCCCGAACCTCCGTGGAGTTGCGCGACGCACATAAGGACGCCGAGAGTCACAACTTCCCCGGCAACCGGCCTTTCCTCGAGAAAGGAAAAAGCCAGAAATCACTCGATCGGAAGAATTCGCCGATGACCATCGAACAGGTGCGCGAGTTACTAAACAAAAACAAATAGCGCCGTCCGCGCCGGTTCCGTATTCCGCCCAGGATCATGCAACCGGATGAAGCTCTCGCCGTTCTCAGCAACGGCGCCGCCCAAATCATCAGCGAGCACGAGCTGCGCGAAAAGCTGGCTCTCGATCGGCCGCTGCGCGTGAAACTCGGAGTCGACCCGACCAGCGCCGATATTCACCTCGGCCACACCATCGTCCTGCGCAAGCTCCGCGAGTTCCAGGATCTCGGTCATCAGGCCGTTCTCATCATCGGCGATTTTACGGGGCTGATCGGCGACCCCAGCGGCCGTTCGGCGACCCGTCCGCATCTCATGCGCGACGTCATCATGGCCAACGCCGAAACGTATCGCGAACAGGCCTTCAAGGTTCTCGATCCGGGCAAAACGGAAATCGTTTTCAACGGCGATTGGTTCCGCGAAATGAAATATGAGGAAGTCATTCGCTTGAACAGCCGCGTCACGCTCCAGCAAATGTTGCAGCGCGAAGACTTCAGTGACCGGCTCGACCGGCAGCAGCCGATCCACGCGCACGAAATTCAATATCCCATCATGCAGGGCTGGGACTCCGTCATGGTGAAGGCCGATGTCGAGCTCGGCGGCACCGACCAGCTTTTCAATATCCTCGTCGGCCGCGATTTTCAGCGCGAACAAGGCCTGCCGCAGCAGGTGGTTTTCCTCCTGCCGATTCTTGAGGGCCTCGATGGCGGAAAGAAGATGAGCAAAAGCCTCGGCAATTACATCGGCGTGACTGAGCCGGCCGACAAAATGGTGGGAAAACTGATGAGCGTTTCTGACCAGATCATGGCACACTATTACGAGCTGCTCCTCTATCGCCCGGTGCCGGCGAACATTCATCCGATGGAAGCGAAGAAGCAGCTCGCCCGCGAAATCGTCAAGACCTACCACGGCAAAGAAGCCGCCGAGAAAGCGGTGAATGACTGGACGCTGCGCTTCAGCGAGAAACGCCTCGACGAAGCCGAGCTTCCCGCCTTTGCCGCGCGCACCGGCGACGCTGTCGGCATCGTCGTCACCGCTTACGCCCAGGCCTTCAAGATGGAGAAATCACGCAGCGAAGCCACGCGACTATTAAAGCAAGGCAGCATCCAGCTCGACGGCGAAAAACTGAGCGATCCCAAAGCGGAAATTTCCCTTCAAGCCGGTCAGGTCTTGCGCCTCGACAAGACACACGCAGTGCGGGTGAAGTAGACGAGGAAGCATCCAAGCTCCAACATCCAAACTCCATAGAACCACCAAGCCACTCCGACTTGGTATTGAGGTTTGGAATTTAAGGTGAAGGCGAAACG
>DASXIK010000281.1:0-8190 GCA_036498025.1 Chthoniobacterales bacterium | reverse complement strand
TGGAGCGCGTGAGAGGTCCCTCAGCGTCTCTGCTGCGTCGGGATGACAACGCTGAACTTTCGAAGATGACGCGTCGCGCCATTCCATTACTCCACTACTCCATCACTCCGGCCCGCTGCTTCACTTCCGCTTGGCGACGATCAGGTTACTTTTCTGGCGGTTCCACTGGTAACCGAAGCCGATGGGGAAGGGCTGGGGCTCGTTTTTCTGAAATATTTCTCTCAGGGCGGGTTGATTGTGTTGGCGGAACAATTCGATCGGCCCGACGTAGGTGCCAAAGAGGCGCAGATTCCACTTGGCGTTAAAGTTGGCCAGGGGAATGCCGGAATCGTCCTGCACGATCATCTGGCTGTGATCGAGAATGAAGTTCCGGACTTTGGTGAATCCGGATTCGAACATGAGATAGGAGGACGACTTGAGAAAGCTACTGCCCACGCCGAATTGATTGCAGAAATTCATAAAACCGGGGTTGGCGCTGATGCCGCCATCGGAGATGTCGGTCGTGAAATAGTAAAGAGTTTGAGAGCGACCGAGGGCCTTTTCCCGGTAAGTAATGCGCACGCCCGGAGTGCCCGCGGAACGTCCCTCGTGCACGCCGCCACCGCGATCCAGCGAGATGTAGGTCACATCGGTGATGTTCTTGCCGGCGCGCGCGAGAAAGACATAGAGAATGGGAATGGTGCCGTTCAAATTCTGCTGCTCCAGATCCACCTTCATGTCCTGGGTGATGAAGTAACTGGTGGTGAGCGACGATTCCATGGCGTTTTCCAGGTTGTGCAGCGCGTTGGAGAGATTGTTGATGCGCAAGGGATCGGGCGGAGGGCCCATCGATTCCTTGCCGCACATGATATAGACCTCGGCTTTGGGAAAGAACTGGTCCACGTAGAGAAAATCCGGGCCGCTGAACATGTAATAAGCCACCGGAATCGGCTTCTTGGATTCGGGGAGATAGGAGGTTTGCCAGGCGTGCAGTTTATTGAGCTTCTGGGTGTTGAGCTTGGCAAAGGCCTTTTCGAAGAAGGCGGAATGTTCCTGCCAGGCCGGCTCGCGCGCGAGCGACGCCAGCGGCGACCTCTCCGAGACAGACATGCCGGCGAGGAATCGGGCGGTGTCGTTAGGCGGCGGCAGAACGGACGGAGTCTCCGGAGGCGTGGGCGGCTCCGATGATGCCTCGTGATGGCGCGATCGCGCCGTCGTCGAACTGGTCAGTCCCAGGAGAAGAAGGCCGGCCAGGAACAGAGATGCGGGAGTTTTCATGTGGCGGATGGAGATTGTTTGCCGGCAAAGAGATAAAGAACGAGGCCGGCAAACATGGTGGCGACGCCGAATAATGATTCAGTTGGGTGAGAGCGCAAGAGGTAGATCATCATCCAGGTGGTGACGCCGGCGAAGATGAGTGGCGGCAGGGGGTAAGCCCAAACGCGGTAGGGTCGCGGAAGATCCGGGCGCCGGGCCCGCAGAACAATGACGCCCACGACCGTGAGGAGCGAGCAAAGCAGCAGGCTGAACTGAATGTAGAGCACGACGCGTTCAAAGCTTCCGGTCAGGAGGAGGACGTTGACGATGAGCAATTGCAGAAGCATGGCGGATGCCGGGATACCGTGCGCGTTCTTGCGGGATAACGATCGCAGGATGGGATGATCTTCCCCCATCGACATCATGACACGCGGCCCGATCCAGGTCATCGAGCTGACGGCCGAGATCAGGCCCAGACAGATCACTCCGCCGACGACTCGGCCGCCCTGTTCGCCAAAAATGTGTTTTCCCGCAATCAGCGCCACTTCCACCTGGCCGCTCATTTCTGCCATGGGTGTGGTCACCAGAAAGATGGCGTTGAGAGCGGTGTAGATGACGAGGACAACGAGCGTGCCGCACAATAAGGCACGGGGCACATTCCTCTCCGGCCGATCGATTTCGCTGGTGATATAGGAAGCGGCGTTCCAGCCGGAATAGGCGTACATGACATAGACCAGCGCCACGGCGAAGGCCGCGCTGAATATGGCGCCGGAATCGCCCGGTTGCGGGAAAAGGGAAACGGGCTGCCGGGGAATCACGAAAAAGCCGGCCCCGACGAGGGCGGCGATGAGCAGGATCTTGAGAAGGGTGGAAAGGTCTTGGAAAGCGCTGCCGGTCTTCAATCCTCGCAAGTGCACGAGGGCATTGATCCAAACAAGAACAAAGGAAAGGACGATGGCTGAGCCGCAACCGGCGACGCCCTGGGCGTATTTCCCAAAAGCCATGGCGGAGAGGGCGATGGGCGCGGAAAACCCCACGGTGGCGGAGATGAAGCCGGCCATGAAGCCGAGAGCGGGATGATAGACCTCGGAAAGAAAGTGATATTCGCCTCCCGACCGCGGAAGGGCGGCGCTCAATTCGCTGTAACAGAGCGCGCCGCAGAGCGCCACGATGCCGCCTACCACCCAAAGCAGCACGAGAGCGAAACCAGAATGAATATCAACGACCTGGAACCCGAGACTGGTGAAGACTCCAGTGCCGATGATGTTGGCGATGACGATGGCGCAGGTCGTGAGAAAACCGATCCGCGGAACGGGCGATGGCATGTTGAGGTTTTGAGCCGGCGTGATGTTGGGGCGGACCTAACATGTAATTGCGCTTACCGGCAAGAGATTGCATGAAAACGCCCGCTGAATTCGTGGAGAATCCGAATCGCCAAACTTGTCAGAGGTTTTAGAGCAGGGCATCGTCACAGGTATGAATCCGAAACTTTCGCTGGAACCAGCTGTTCAGCTCGCAGTTTTTCTTAGTAACAAGCCAGGCGCGCTGGCGCGTGTCTGCGAAGCCCTGGCCGAAGCGGGGATTAACATTCATGCGCTCACCATTTCCGACACGGTGGATCATTCCGTGGTGCGCATGGTGGTCAGTGATCCGACCCGGGCCCTGATGTTGTTAGGCGAACGCGGCGTGCTCGCGGTGGAAAACGATGTGCTCATGATTGAGAGCGACAACGAACCGGGGACGCTGGCGAAAATCGCCCACTGCCTGGCCGGCGTTTCGGTCAACATCGAGTACGCCTACCTGGCGACCAGTTCGAAGTCCGACAAAGGTCTGATGATCCTGCGGGTGACCGAAACGGAAAGGGCCCGGACCGCGCTGAGCGGTCTATAACCGGACAGTCAGTAGAGGAAGGGAATCAACCGCCGGGTTCGGGCCATGTACTGCCGGTAGGCGTCGCCCAGGGCTTCGCTCAAGGCGCGCTCTTCCACGTAAATCCGCCAGGAGAAGACGGCGGTGGTCGGGATCACCAGGCAGATTAAGGCGACCCAGCTGCCTAACGAGAGGCCAAATCCCACAAGAGCCAGGAGCGCTCCGGTGTAGGAAGGATGGCGAATCCAGCGGTAAGGGCCGGAATCGATCAGTTCGTGCTCTTGGGCAATGGCCACGTTGACCGTGAAAAACCGGCCGAGATAGAGAATGGCATACCAGCGCAAAGCGATGCCCAGCACGAAGGTAAACAGGCCGAGCCAGGGCCAGACGAGAGACCGCGGAAGCCGGCCGGGCGGCCAGTAGGACGCTCTGATGCTGAGCCAGATACTGAGCGTGATGACCAGCCACAGAAGGATCAGTGAGCGGCGATCGCGCGAAACAGCCCCTGTGCCCGACCGGCGGGTAATGGACAGAAAGACTTCCGACAGCAGATAAAGCCCACCGAGGCAGGCAGGTAGAAGAGGTGTGAACACAGCGAACTTGAGCACCGAGAGAACCGTCCGGCGAGTTCATCATGACACGTTGAAAAGGCGAGGCGCCAGCGCAGAATTGCTATTGTCTCCGCCGCGCGAACGGCAGTATGATTTGCTTCTATGAAAACGAAATTTCTCTTCGCGTGTGCGGTTGCGTCTGGCTTCCTCGCTCAGGGAGTTTTGGTGCGAGCAGCGGATCAACCCAAAGATAAAACGCCGTGGAAAATCACCGGGCAGTTGGAGGAAGCCTGTTCCTGTGACGCCGCGTGTCCCTGCTGGTTTAATTCCAAGCCCACGAAAATGATGTGCGGGGGAGGCCAGGTCCTCTTCATCACCAAGGGGATGTACGGCAAGGTGAAACTCGACGGCCTGGCCGTTGCCACCATGGGCCAAAGCCCCGAGGGACAGACGATGATGGGATCCTACGGGAACTGGAACTTCTCCTACAATTACATCGACGAGAAAGCCTCCCCGGAACAGCGCAAGGCGCTGGAAGCGATCGCCGGCGTAGTCTTGGCTCCGGACGCGTCGAAAAAAACGCAGACGCGGTATGCGCCGATCACCAGGAAAATCGAGGGCAAGGATCACGAGATTGTCATTGGCCAGTACGGCAAGTTCCGCGGGCGTCTCCTCGAGGGCGGCCTCGGCGGGTCTTCAAAGATAACCAACCCACCGGGGGCTGATCCTCTGCACCATGAGTATGCCCAGGGGCAGACTTCCGCGATGACCTACAACGACGCGGACCAGAACTGGTCGTGGGCTGGCTCCAATTACATGCTCGGCACCTTCACCATCGACAATCTGCAGTACGAGAAGTTTGCCGCTGGCCTGGCCCAGAAGATGGCGGGCATGAAAGGGGAAAACGTTCCGGAAAAAAAATAGGAACTCGCTCTTTATCGGGGACAGCGGGCCGCCACCCGAAGGACTGACACACGGACCGCGTGTGCCCACAGTTCCGGCGTGACCGCGCCGGGAAAAGGGGAGGGAATGCGCTACGGAACTTTCCTTCGTTGCGCCGTCCGTCGGTCCAGCGGATAGGAACGATTCGTTTTTATGACTCCGATAAAGACCTGGATGGGATCGCCATATCCCTTGGGAGCCACATGGATGGGGAACGGAGTGAATTTCGCCGTTTTCTCTGGGTCAGCCACCTCGGTCGATCTTTGTTTGTTCGAGAGTATGGCCTCGCGCCAGGAATATCTCCGTGTTCCCATGCTAGAGCAGACCGATGAGGTCTGGCATTGCTTTCTGCCGGAGGCGCGCCCGGGCGTGCTTTACGGATATCGCATTTTCGGGCCTTACGATCCGGAGAAGGGGTTGCGCTTTAACAGTTCGAAATTGTTGCTCGATCCCTATGCCCGAGCCATTGCCGGCAAAGTCAGCTGGTCCGACGAGATGTTAGGCTATGTCGCAGGGGATAAGCAGGAGGATCTGGCGCGGGACTTTCGGGACAACGCCTGGGCGATGCCCAAGTCGGTGGTGATGGCGGACCAGTTCGACTGGCAGGGAGATAAGAGCCCCGGCATTTCCCCGGACCAATCGGTGATCTACGAGGTGCATGTGCGGGGCTTTACCAAACTTTGCCCGCATCTGCCGCTGGAACTTCGTGGAACCTATGCGGGGCTGGGCAGCGCCCCGGCGATTGAATACCTGAAGGGCCTGGGTGTCACGGCGCTCGAGCTTCTGCCAGTGCACGCTCACATTGACGACCGGCTTCTGTGCGATCGCGGCCTAACGAATTACTGGGGATATAGCACGATCGGTTTTTTCGCGCCGCATGGGCCCTACGCCGCGAGCGGGGATCGGGGAGAGCAGGTTACCGAGTTCAAGACGATGGTGCGAAATCTGCACGCGGCCGGCCTCGAGGTGATTCTCGATGTCGTTTACAATCACACGGCCGAAGGGAACCATTTGGGGCCGACGCTGAGTTTCCGCGGCCTGGATAACCGCGCCTACTACCGGCTCGCGCCGGAGACGCCCCGCTTTTACCAGGACTTCACGGGCACGGGAAACAGCGTCGACTCGCTCCATTCGCGGACTTTGCAGCTCATCATGGACAGCCTGCGCTATTGGGTCACGGAGATGCACGTGGACGGCTTCCGCTTCGATCTGGCCTCTACCCTGGCGCGCGATCACACGGGGGTGAGCAAGACGCACCCGTTCTTCGAAGCCATTCATCAGGACCCGGTGCTAGCGCGCACAAAATTGATCGCGGAGCCGTGGGACGTGGGAGAAGGGGGCTATCAGGTGGGAAATTTCCCGGTGCGCTGGTCGGAGTGGAATGGAAAGTATCGCGATGCCGTGCGCAGTTACTGGAAAGGGGGTGAAGGCCGCATAGGAGAGATGGCCTACCGGTTGACCGGCAGTCCGGATTTATATCAGCACGATGGCCGCCGTCCTTATGCCAGCATCAATTTCATCACGTCGCATGACGGGTTCACCTTGAACGACCTGGTCAGTTACAACGATAAACACAACGAGGCCAACGGCGAAAAAAACCACGACGGCGACAACAACAATTACTCGTGGAACTGCGGCGCCGAGGGCCCGACGGATGACACGGAGATCAATACCCTGCGCCGCAAGCAGCGCCGCAATCTGCTGGCCACCCTGTTTCTCTCGCAGGGCGTGCCCATGCTCTGCGGCGGTGATGAATTCGGCCGCAGCCAGCAGGGAAATAACAACGCCTACTGCCAAGACAACGAGCTGAGCTGGCTGGCCTGGGAGCGCACGGACGAGCAGAAGGAGCTGTTCGATTTTACCCGGCGCCTCATTCAATTGCGGCGCGATCATCCCGTCTTTCGGCGGCCGAAGTTCTTTCAAGGGCGCCGTGTTCCCGGATCGGAAATCAAAGATGTGATGTGGTTCAATCCCGGTGGCAACGAGATGAGCGAGGAGGAATGGAACTCGCCCTTCGTGCGTTCCCTGGGCATGCTTTTGGGCGGCGACACCGTGGACGTGCTGAATTTCGAGGGCCAACCTGTGAGCGACGAAACTTTCCTGCTTCTGCTGAATGCGCACTATGAGCCGATCGCGTTTGATCTTCCCGGCATGGAGAAACTCCAGTGGGAACTCATGTTGGATACCAACGAAGAAGCGGGGTTCCTCAAAGAAACAAAAATGTTGTCTTCGGGGGATGACCTGGAGGTGCCGGACCGATCAATCTGCCTGCTCCGGCTGGCCGGTGGCGTCCAGGCCGAGGCACGCCGGGAATCCTGGAGAAAACGCGCAGTCGGCCCGCCGCCACAAATCACCGCAGAGGAAGAGCGGGCAGCGCACCGAAAGAAGCTGGCAGAGTCGGCCAGCTGATATTCAGGCGGCGAGATCTTGTCATGCGCCACGAATAGTTATAGGAAAGTGGTGCACGTTTCCCCCGGCGCGCCTAAGTTGCCAACTCTTCCTATGACACCAAGTTCATTAATCATCGTTACAGATCGCGGCAGTTTGAAAGCCTACAAAGTCAATCAAACGCCGACCCGAGGCCCGAGTCTTCAGCTCGTGCAGGCCTTCAACATCACTGAAGCCCACGGCCGCATGATGGATAAAGTGACCGACATGGCCGGTGGATTTCCCGTGAACGCGGGCGGCGGTGGCCGGCACATGAACGGGATCGCCGAGCGGACCCAGCTGGAGACCGAGAACGACCGCCGGATTTGCAAGCAGCTGGTGGATGAAATTGTCAAGGTGGTGAAGGCCGAGGGCATGGAAGGGTGGTCGATTGCCGCTCCGTCGGCCATTCATCACACCATCGTGGATCTGCTTCCGGTCGCCTTGCGCAATCGCATCGTCGAGCATGTGAAATCGGATCTGGTGAAGACGGAACCGGCGAAACTGCCAGATCACTTTCGCTCGCTTCAGGCGGCTTAGGCGGCCGGGACGGGATGGGCACCCCCGCCCGGAGAGCGGGTGCGCTTGCGGGCTGGTTTTATTTCGCAAATTGCCTGCGCGGTCTTAATATCTGTTTGCTATGCAATTGCCTGTTAAAATTACCTACCGCGGTCTGGAGAAGACTGAAGCCATTCATGACCTCGTGACCGATTACGCTGCCCGCTTGGAGAAGTTTTGTGATCATATCAACCGCTGCGATGTCGCCATTGAGCAACCCAACCACGCGCATCACAAAGGCAATCCCTACCGGGTGCGCATCGACGTCACGGTGTCCCGGGGCCACGAACTAGTGGCGGAGGAGAAACAAGCCGACGCCGGCGCGCACGAACCGCTCACCAAAGTGATTCACGATGCTTTCAAAACGATGGAACGCCAATTGCGGCACCTCGTGGAAAAGCAGCGGCGGGAGTAGGTGGTAGGACGCCGGGCTGCGCCATCCACTTCCGCGGGCGCGTTTGGAGCTTCGATATCCGAATTTGGAATTTCTCCCAAGCTGGTCATCCCGAGCGCGAGCGAAGGACCTCTCACGCACTGTGTTGATTTACCAAAGTAAGTTTGGGTGACGCCGAATGAATAGGGGAGATCCTTTCGCGGTCTCACGGCT
>DASXIK010000280.1:0-2273 GCA_036498025.1 Chthoniobacterales bacterium | reverse complement strand
GCCAGTTCAACCACCTGGGGAAAGGCGAATGGAAACGACCCCAGCGCGACCACCGCCAGGCGAAACAGCACCAGGTCGATGTTCGCCGGCAAAACCACCTTGTTCTGAAGCTCTCGCAGCCATGCCGAGCCCTGGCGAAAGGCGTCCCGGCGCTCGCCCGCGGCGATTAATTCGCCTTTGCGCGCGGTCAGCGCCTCCCATTGAAACAGCCGCAGCACATCGCGGTTGCGCGCGAAGGACTTAAAGGCGGTCTCCACCGCGTCGGTGAAATCTTCGGGCAATTCGGCAATCAGGCGGGTGCGCTGCGCGAGTTCCTGGCGCAGCACTTCACGGTACAGGTTGCGCTTGGATTTAAAGCAATAAAACACCATCCACTCGTGCACGCCGGCCCGCCGGGCGATCGCCTTGGTGCGGGCGCCGTCGAATCCGCGGGCGACGAACTCGGTCAGCGCAGCGGCAAGAATCTTGCCCCTGGTACGTTCGAGGTCGCGGCTCCTGGCGCCTCTCGCGCTGTTCTTGCCGTTGTGCATACACACAATTATAATTGTGCGATTGCACAATTGTCAATGGCCTTGGGAGGCGCGCATCACCTCGGATTTGAGGACCGGAATTATCGCTGCAGCCTTTACAATTCTACCGCACCAACTCGTTCCCCGCGGGCGATTTCTCTTGCCTAAGCCGCCCCACCGTGGGCAGATCTGGCAGGGTGCGGAAAAACCTTCAGGGAGTCGCGGTGAGGTTTCGCTTTTAGCACCCTGCCAGGTGTTGTCCGGCGACTGGTGCGCGAGAGGCATTGATGAAATACGGAATTTTCACGTTTCCCACTGAGTATTCGATGCGCGCCGATCAATTGGCCCGCGCCGTCGAAGAGCGCGGTTTCGATTCGCTATGGTTTCCCGAGCATACTCACATCCCGGTTGCGCGGCGCTCTCCCTATCCTGCCGGCGGCGAGCTGCCCAAAGATTATTCCCATATCGCCGATCCGTTCGTGGGTTTGGCCGCAGCAGCCGCGGTGACCAAAAGGATCAAGCTGGGCACCGCAATTTGTCTGGTCGTCGAACATGATCCGATCGTGCTGGCCAAACAGGTGGCCAGTCTCGATTTGCTGTCGGGCGGGCGCTTCATCTTCGGTATCGGCGCGGGCTGGAACGCCGAGGAGATGGAAAACCACGGCACGGCGTTCGACACGCGCTACCGCCTGATGCGCGAACGGATGGACGCGATGAAGGCGCTGTGGACGCAGAACGAAGCGGAGTACCACGGCAAGTTCGTCAACTTCGGCCCGCTCTGGTCCTATCCCAAGCCCGTCCAAAAACCCTGGCCACCGATTTTTTTCGGCGGGCATACGCCGGCGGCGCGCCAGCGCGTCGTGGACCTTTACGACGGCTGGATGCCGACCATCATGCGCGTGCAGGACCTGTTGGCCGGAGTTGAGGACCTGCGCCGGCGCGCGGCGGAGGCGGGACGCGATCCGAAGTCAATCGACGTGACCGTAATCTGGGTGCGCGCCGATCGTGCCCGGCTGGATAGTTTCGAGGCCGCCGGCGTTGACCGCGTGGTGCTGGGCGTCCCGTCGGCGGATGGCGATGTGGTGTCGCGCAAGCTGGAAGAGTTGGTCAAATTGGCAAGGATTTAGCAGCCGATCGTTTTTTCAGTCACATTTCCGCAAAGCCTAGTTGCGGATATGCCAGATATGGCCTAAGCTTTGATCGTGAACAGGGGGGCGGACACTTCGGAGGGACAGGCAAGACCGATAAAACCGATCAGGTGGCTTGGCAACAGCCTTCGAACACTTCGTGGCTTTCCTGAGGATGTCAAAGATGACATAGGCACCGTCCTCCGCATCGCCCAAGAGGGTGGGAAACATACTGATGCGAAGCCTCTGCGCGGCTTTGGGGATGCCCAGGTTCTTGAGGTAGTTGAGAATTACGATGGCGATACGTATCGAGCCACCTATACAGTCAGATTTAAAGACAGAATTTATGTCCTTCATGTATTCCAAAAGAAATCAAAGAAGGGGAACCAAACTCCGAAGCACGAGATCGCTTTGATTAAGGAACGGCTTAAGCTTGCTGAACGACTGGACGCGGAAGACAAATGCGAAAAGGCGAAATGATGAGCGAAGACATTTCTTTCGAAGACGGCAGTGAAAATGTCTTTGAGGACATCGGAGTCCGTGATCCAGAAGATTCGCTGTTAAGAACCGAGCTCGTCAAAAAAATCGGACAAGTCATCAGGAAAAAAAATCTTAGCCAAACCCGAGTGGCGAAAAT
>DASXIK010000279.1:0-4353 GCA_036498025.1 Chthoniobacterales bacterium | reverse complement strand
CACTATTCGTGCGCTGCTCAGATGTCCAATGCTTTTTGTCATGGAGAAATCACGGTGACCAAACTGAAGAATCCTTCGATCCCAGTTTTTGCCTTTCTCTTTGCTCTGCTCTTGGGAACGGCACTGTTCCCTTTAGCATCCTTCTCATCCACCTGTACTGGTTCCGATCCCTGCCATGCCTGCAAGAACTGCAAATACTGCAAGCATTGTGCGAAGGAAGGCGGGAAATGCGGGGTTTGTAAGAATCTGGCGAGTTTGGAGTAATTCCACCAATCCACCGCCGGTACTTGTCCCGTTGGCGGGCGAAGATAATCACTTCTTCGTGCGAATCACGCCCAAGCCAATAGTCCTCTGCGCCCGCCCCGGATATTTCAGGCGCTCCCTCTCTGCCTGTTCTTGCGTTTTGAACGGTTTCGATAGGGCGTGAATTGGCCTTCGGTGCATTTGAACAATAGCTATTGCGTGGTAATTTTCGCCATTTCGGGTTTATACCACGGGCACAGTGGGTACGAGTTGGCACCCGTCAGGTAAACTGACATATCCCGAGTGGGCAGTGGTATCTTTGCGCTTTTTCGGGGCCTCTCCCGGCGGGCCGTCTCTGAATGTTCTGTAGTACGCCCGGGACGAACGCCCCGATCTGCTTCAGGCGACCATCCATCCCGCGGCCACCTGTAGTGAGCAACTCGCCACTGATTTCTTCGGGGCGCCGTTCTCGTTTCTTGAGTTATGCAAGGCCGAACTAGTTCCGCTCAAGACCCTGCGTCAAGGCGTCTTCAGATAGATGTTGCCAATGTTATGCTCGCGGAGCATGGCATTGAACGCCGCCAGATCTTTCCCTACGAACTGCTCAAAGTCTGCTGCCGCTTTGTCGCCCCTCTGCTTCAGCTCTTCCTGCACGGCCGTCTGTTGGGTGGTTGGCGGAAAATCGGCACTGCTATCGAGCTGATTAAACAGATAGTCGACCTTCTGCAGGAGCATCGGCGCCCAACGGCAATCGTCCTGCCCCCGGCCGGTGAGCTTGAGCTGCAGCAGGGTTCCCTCAATCCCCGCGACCTGCTCGCCGAGGTCGTCCGCCGCCTTGCGCAGCGGTTTCGAAGCGTCGTCGGTGCCCAATTCCTTCCCCAGCGCAGCGAGCTGCACCCGAAGCGACTCGACCCGGTTCACCAGGGCCGACATGGCGTTCATCTCGTCGTACAGCGCGGTCTGCACGCGCGTCTGCGCCTGAATGTCGCTCTCCGAGCCGGCAGTGTGCGGATCTTTCAGCACGGTCAGTTTCTGAGTGAATTTTGCTTCTCCCACAGTCAGCGTGACCGAGTACGTTCCCGGAAGCACCAGCACCGCGAGTCGCGCCATGGCCGGAGGTTTGCGCCAGCCTTCCGGTCCAAGCGGAACGTCCGGCGCGTAGAGCGGCGTGGTCTTGAGCTGAATTTGCGTGGTGCGCTCCGAGCGCAGGTCCCACCAAACGCGGTTGATGCCCGCCTTGACTTCGCAAGGCGGAGGATCGGAATCGGGATGTTCCTCTTCTTCGCTGCTTTTTTTGGCCTCAGAGGCTCCAGGTTTGGGCGCGCGGCATTCGATCTCCTTCACTTTCTTGCCACCCGCGTCTGTGATGGTCAGCTTGGCCACTTCTTTCTCTCCAAGGTTGGTCTTGAGATAGAAATTGATGGACGCTCCATACGGGGGGTTTTTCCCCGTCGAAGGGTAATACTCGACGGCCGCCGGCTGCACCACCTCTTTAAAGCGATACGCGTCGCGCGGGGCAAACAGATGCGCCTTGGCCGCGCCGATCTCCGGCGTGAACTGCTCGAACGGAGTAATGTCGTCCAAAATCCAGAAGCCGCGCCCGTAAGTGGCCACCGCGAGGTCGTGGAACCTCTCCTGAACGGCCAGCCAGTAGACTGGGGCGTGTGGCAGCCCGGACTGCAGCGCTTGCCAGTTCTTTCCGTCGTCAAAGGAAAGGTAGAGTCCACCCTCCGTGCCCAGATAGAGGAGCCCCCGACGGACGGGATCTTCGCGCACGCAGTGAGCATAGCTGAGCATGTTGTGGGGAAGTCCGCCAGTGATCAACGCCCAGGTTTTTCCATAGTCCGCGGTCTTGTAAACAAAGGGGTCGCGAAAGTTCACCTGATGACCGTCAACGGTCAGGTACGCCGTGCCCGCGTCGTAGCGTGAGGCCTCGACATTGTCCACCGTACCCCACTCGGGGAAGTTGGGAATGTTTTTCGTGACGTTGCTCCAGTTTTTCCCGCCGTCGCGCGTCACCTGCACCTGCCCGTCGTTGGTACCGGCCCAGATCAGGCCAGGCTCTTTCGGCGACTCGGTCAACGCAAAAATCACGCCGGCATATTCCACGCCGATATTGTCGGGAGTGAGCCCTCCGGAAATCTGCTGGCGGCTTTTATCATTGCGCGTCAGGTCGGGACTGATGATCTGCCAACTATTGCCACCATCCGTGGTGACATGCACAAACTGACTGCCGACGTACACCTTGTTGTGGTCCTGAGGAGAAATGGCGATGGGGAATTCCCAGTTGAAGCGGTACTTCACTTCCGCCGCGGGCGCGCCGGCCACATAATCGGGCCAGATCTCGACTTCACGGTCCTGGTGGGTGCGTTCATCGAAGCGGGTTACCGTGCCGCCGATGCTGCCCGATCCAGTGCCAGTGGACCAGATGATGCTGTTATCCACTGGATCCGGCATGGCGAAGCCGCTCTCGCCTCCGGCCACCGGGTGCCACGCGCCGCGCGGGATGTTGTTGCCTAAGAAGCCGCCGAATTGCAGGCTGTTGCTGGGGCCGCGCCACGACGGGCCGTCCTGCCGGTTGCCGTAAACAAAGTAAGGAATCTGGTCGTCGACGGTGACGTGATACATCTGGGCGATGGCCAGGTTAATGTGGTTCCAGGAATTCCCGCGATCCACGGAAATATTGACGCCGCCATCGTTGACCACCGCCATGCGATCCCCGTTGGTGGGATCGATCCACATCTCGTGATTGTCGCCACCGGGATTGGCAGGAATCTTAGTGAGCGTGTGGCCGCCATCGAGCGTCCGCGAAAACGACGCCGAGAAAAAAAACACTTCATTCTCGTTGTCAGGTGCAATCTCCGTGCGCGTGTAGTAATGCGTGCGCCCGCGCAATTGCCGGTCAGAGTTGACCATCTCCCAATTCTCGCCGCCGTCGTCTGAACGCCATAGTTGCCCGAGCTGGCCGGGGCTGTTCGCCTGCGGCACGCCGTCGCCCGTTTCAATCTCCGCATACACGCGGTTGGAATCCTTCTTGGCCACGCGCACGGCAATTCGGCCCACCGGCGAATGCGGCAGGCCATGACCCTCGAGGCGCTTCCAAGTGACGCCGCCGTCAGTCGATTTGAACAGACCGCTTCCCGGCCCGCCGCTGGTGCGGCCCCAGGTGTGAATTTCGATCTGCCACATCCCGGCAAAAAGAATTTTGGAATTATTGGGATCCATTCCCAGGTCCGAGCAGCCGGTGTTTTCGTCCACGAACAGCACTTTGTTCCAGGTCTTTCCGCCGTCGGTGGTGCGGAATACTCCGCGGTCCGGCTGCGGCCCGTAGGCGTGGCCCAGCGCGCACGCCAGCACTATGTCGGGATTGCTCGGGTAGATCTCCACGCGGCCAATACGGCCGGTCTTTTCCAATCCCATCAAGGACCAGGTCGTGCCCGCGTCCGGGGACTTGTAAATTCCCTGCCCCACGGAGATGTGGCTGCGGATGAACGATTCGCCGGTTCCCGCCCAAACGATGTTTGGGTCGCTATCCGCCACTGCCAGTGAGCCGATAGACGCCACTGGTTCCGAGTCGAAGATGGGATTCCAGTGGATGCCGCCATCCGTGCTCTTGAAAATGCCGCCCGACGCCGCGCCCACATACCAGATGTTCGGTTTTCCCGGCACTCCGGCGACAGATGTCGCGCGGTTGCCCTCCGGGCCGATATACCGGTACTTGAGCTGCCCATACACGTCTGGATTAATTGGTGTTTGCTGCGCCTGCAACAAGCAAGGAGCGACAAGCAGCACAGCTATTGCGATCGCGACAGCAGATATCGCAGCAAAGTATCTCGCACGCTTCAACATGTTGAGCCTCTCCAATAAAAATGAAATTGGGATGCGGGGATAATACAGGTGGCGCAACAGCAGGTCAATGACGGCGTGCGTGGGAACCTAGCCTAGCCAATGACGATGCCTCCTGCCGCGGTCAATAAGGATTGTACCTGGCACGAGGTGGGTGAACGCATTTTACCGGGCAAGTGCCTGTCTACATTTTCGACTAGAACCTTAAGCGCATGCGGGACAACTCCATCAGCAAAATTCAGCCTGCGTTAGAAAGGGATGGCA
>DASXIK010000278.1:0-3837 GCA_036498025.1 Chthoniobacterales bacterium | reverse complement strand
GCGTTGCCCACGGAATCGCGCAAACGTTCGGGTAGCGCACTCGTCCCGAGTGCTGGCGAAGACGTCCCGTCTTCGCGCACTTGGATTTAAAGATTGTTGCGGCGAGACCGCCGCAACCAACACTCGGGACGAGTGCGCTACCCAGATTCGTGCGGCGCGTGAACCGCCCCTACCAAATCTACGTGACGCCCGCATCGTGCGACCTCGGCACGAAATGACCTCGCGGCCTCAATCGTTTTAGGGGATAACTTCAGGGCAATGCTCGGAGAAACCATGAACGCCACGGGACTGTCCTCCTCAGCCTCGGAGGCTGCGCGCCCGCGCCCCCTGCCCCGTCATCTGCTCTACTCCATTTTCGCGCGCATCGGCGGCGCCGGCATGGACACCGACTCTTTTGAAGCCCTGCGCGCCTCTTATCGCGGCGGCTTCCTCGGAAAAGCCGTAGCCTACGATAACCGGCAAAGTGAGATCCCTTCACGATTGATCTATTCGCTGCGCTGGCACCCGGTTCGTCTCATCTCCTTTCTCGAAAGCCCATATTATTATGCAGCCAAGAAAAAATATCTCGACTGGACCGCCTCGCGCCTGCTGCAAACCGGCCGCTACGATTTTTTTCACAGCTGGTCGGGTGATTGTCTGCAAACTCTGCGCGTGGCCAAGAAAAACGGAATCCCCTCGCTCATCGAAATCCCCACCTGGCATCGCGACCGGGCCACGGGCAAGGTCGGACAACCGGCGGCGGCGGCCGCTCCCGGCTCTGCGCTGGCCCGATGGAAGTCGCGCCTCCTGCTCGATCGGGAGCGGTTTATTGAAGAATACGAGCTGGCCGATCTCGTGGTGGTTCTTTCGCAACGGGCGGCGGAAACGTTTCGCGCAAAAAATTTCCCGGAAGACAAACTGTATTATCTCCCGCGCGGCGTGGACATCGAACGGTTCAAACCCGGGGTCAGGCCACCGGTCTTTCGCGCCATCTTTAGCGGAGCCCTGATCGAGCGCAAAGGCATTCATCATCTGCTCGAGGCCTGGCACCGTTTAAATCTGAAAAACGCCGAATTGTGGCTGGTCGGTTCGGTGCATGCAGAGGCCAGGCCGCACTTGAAGAAATTTTGGCGCGACAACATCCGCACGGTGGGATTTGCCCGCGACCTGGAGAATTACCTCAACCAGGGGACCGTCTATGTTTTCCCCTCGCAATGGGAGGGCAGCGCCAAGACGGTCTATGAAGCGGCCGCTTCCGGATTGCCCGCCATCACCACGCGCGAAGCCGGCGACGTGATCCGCGACGGGATCGAAGGAATCATCGTTAAGCCGGGCGACGTCGATGCCATCGCCGCGGCCCTGCAGCGCTTGTATGATCACCCGGAGGAGGTGGAACGAATGGGCCGGGCGGCCCGGCAGCGCGTGGTGGAGAATTTTACGTGGGACCATTATCGCGCGCGCCTGCTCGACGCCTACGCTTGCGCCATTGCCAAGGTGCGCCCGGCAGCTGGCCTAACCACTTGAATATTCTCCTCATCCAACTCAAGCGCATCGGCGACTTGATCCTGACCACGCCCGCCATCTTCGCGCTGCGCGCGAAGTTTCCCGAGGCCAGCCTCGTGCTGGCCACGGCGCGCGACGTTGCCGTGCTCGTCCCGGCCATTCCCGACATCAACCAGACATTCGCTCTGCATCGCAACCTCGCGGATGTCGGCGCGTTTGCCTCCGTCGCGCTGAAAAAATTCGATTACTGCATCGACTTCACCCGCAATGATCGCTCCGCCTTCCTCTCGCTGCTTTCCCGCGCGAAAACACGCGTGGTTTCTTACCGGGTGAAGCGCCGCGCCCCACTCCGCGGCTACGCCTACAATGAGTTTGTGCAGCATCGCATGCGCGACATGCATACCATCGATTACAATTTGTCGTTGCTCGAGCCTCTCGGCATCCGCGATGTTTCGCCGCCCGTTCGGCTCGATCTGCCCGAATCCGCGCAGATGGAAGCCGGCAAACTTTTGCAACACGCCGGCATCGAACGGCCTTTCATCATCTTTCATCCCGGCTCAGCTCGTGTTGAAAAATTCTGGGATCCGGCGCGCTGGGCGGAAGTAATCCAACACGCGATCTCGCAGCATGGCTCGCAGGCGATTCTCACCGGCGGAACTTCCCACCTGGAACAAAAGCATCTCGCGGAAATCATGGGTCATCTGCCGCCGCCGGGGAAAGGCGCAGCCGCCGGGTCAATCGTGGATCTCTCCGGCAAAATGAATCTCCTGACTCTGGCCGCTCTCATGGCCCGCGCGCGCTTGCTCGTGACGGTCGATTCCGCGCCGGTCCACCTGGCCGCCGCCGCTGCCACTCCGCAGGTCGCCCTGTTCGGCCCAACGAATCCCTTTCACTGGCGCCCGCGCGACACGCCCGCCCTGATTCTACAGGGGGATTCCGGCCAGCCAATGCGAGAATTTATCCCCAAACAGCCCCGCATTCCCATGAAGCTCATCTCGACGGCGGCGGTGATCAATGCTATGGATGCCCTTCTGTCGACTCCGGCAGTTTAAGCCTTATGGGCAAGAATAAAGGCGAGGAAAAGGTCAAACTCACATTCCGCGAAACGATGGCTGCGTCGCGCGGTCTCTACGGGCGCCTGTTCAGCTACGTCAAGCCATACAAGTGGCGCTTCATCATCGGCATCGCGTTCGGCCTTTTGTTTGGTGCGGTAAATTCCCTGCTTCCTTTTGTCGTCGCGCGCGTTGGGACCTTCATTTTCGGCGGCGCTGTTCCCACCAGCGCGAAAGCCCTGCTCCAACACCGGGAACTTCTCACGGGGGGCCCCAAAGTCGACTCGATCTGGATCATCTGCCTTCTCATCCCCGTCGTCATGACCGCGCGCAGCCTGCTCTCCTACGGCAACGCCTACTACATGAATTGGGTGAGTAACCGCGTCGTCATGGATATCCGAAACGAATTGTTCGGAAAAATGATCCATCACTCGATGGATTTCTTTAACAAAATCCGCGCCGGATTTCTCATGTCCCGCATCGCGAATGACACGCGCAGCATGCAAATGGCCCTAACCACCGTGAGCAGCGACGTTTTCAAGCAACCGATCACCATCGTCGGCGGAGTCATCGTCCTTCTTTACCTCGACTGGAAGTTTACGGTCGTCACCCTTTTTCTCTTTCCCACCTGCCTCATTCCGATTCGCATCTTTGGACGGCGCGCCCGCCGTGCCGTGCAACACGAGCAAAAAGGAATGGGCCAGATGACGGTGACGATGCAGGAAACCTTTGCCGGCATCCGCGTGATTAAGTCGTTCGCACGCGAGGAGCATCAGGAAAAGTCGTTTACGAAAAGCACGCAGCAGCAATTCCGCAATGCCATGCGCATGATCAAGGCGACGGAAGCCGTGGGCCCAATGGTCGAAATGATCGCCTCCATCGGAGTTGGGCTGGCCCTGTTTTATGTTTACGCAGCCGGGCTTCCCGCCGGACAGTTTCTCGGCCTGATCAGCGGCATCTTCATTCTTTACGATCCGGTCAAAACGTTGAGCAAACTGCATATCGTCATGCAGCGCTCCATCGGAGCCACGACCAAAATTTTTGCCCTGCTTGATTCCGAGCCCAGTGTCCAGGACGCACCCGGCGCCATCCATCTTCCACGGTGCGAGGGACGGATCAATTTCGACCACGTTACTTTCCGTTACGCGACCGGCGTGACGGATGCCGTCCAGGGCCTCGAGCTTCGCATCGAGCCCGGTAAAACCTACGCCCTGGTCGGACCGAGCGGCGCCGGCAAGTCGACCATCCTTTCCCTCCTTCTGCGTTTGTACGACCCGACTTCTGGCACAGTTCGCATCGACGG
>DASXIK010000277.1:0-3650 GCA_036498025.1 Chthoniobacterales bacterium | reverse complement strand
GATGAAGCGTGCCGCTTTTTCACTTTGTCCCTTGAATTGCGTGGGAAACACCCGAGATTTTTTGCGCGCTTATGAAAACTTCTAATGCAGGCGGGATGGTGATCGACCGACCACAGAAGGCGGCGGTCAAGCCGGCAGATGCCACGCGTTCGGCCCGGGCGAGCGCGGTCAAACAGGCAACCATTTACATCGACGGAAAATTTTACCCGGAGGCGGAAGCCAAGGTTTCCGTGTTCGACCACGGCCTGCTTTATGGCGACGGCGTCTTTGAGGGGATTCGGTTTTACAACGGCGCGGTCTTTCGCCTGGAGGAGCACCTCGAAAGATTGTGGGACTCGGCCCGTTCCATCTGCCTGGAGGTTCCGATGTCGAAGGCGGAGATGACCGAGGCCTTGCTCGAGACCATTCGGCGAAACGAACTTCGGGACGGTTACATCCGACTGCTGCTGACGCGCGGTGTGGGAAATCTCGGCCTGAACCCGGCGCAATGTAAGCGCCCCAGTGTGATCATTATTGCCGCCGTGATCGCGCTCTATCCGGCGGAAATGTACCAAAAGGGGCTGACGGTGGTGACTTGCGCAACGCGCCGGACGAACCCGGGCGCGCTCAACCCGGCGGTCAAATCGCTCAACTACTTGAACAACGTGATGGCGCGGATCGAAGCCAGTCTTGCCGGAGCGGATGAGGCGCTGATGTTGAACGATCAGGGCTACTTGGCGGAATGCACGGCGGACAATCTCTTTGTCATCAAGCACGGAGAGGTTCTTACGCCGCCGATTTCGGCGGGGGCGCTCCGCGGCATCACCCGCGCGGTCATCTTTGAGATCGCCGCTCACCTGGGCGTCAAGATCACGGAAACAAACCTCACCCGGCATGACGTCTTCGTGGCGGACGAATGTTTCCTCACGGGGACGGCGGCCGAAGTGATCCCGGTCATCAAGGCCGACGGCCGGCCGATCGGCACGGGCAAGCCGGGACCGATCAGCGCGCGCATGATTGCGCGGTTCCGCGAAATCACGCGGGAAGGCGGGACCCCGATCTATTCGTAACCACACGGAAACGGGCGAGAATCCGATCGGCGCGGAAGGTGCTCAACCAGGTGATAGTTGAATGAATTCCCCGGATAAGAGGTCTAATCTTACAGCTAATGTTGTGCGACGTTTGTAAATGTAATGATGCCACCGTCTTCCTGACCCAGATCCTGGAAGGGAAGATGCAGAAGGTGAATCTGTGCGACGCCTGCTCCAAGGAGAAGGGGGTGCAGGACCCGACTGGATTTGCCCTGGCCGACCTCCTCCTGGGTATCGGCGCGGCCGAGGAAATTGAAAAAGGCTCTAGCGCCCAGAAATGCCCGATTTGCGGCTATACCCAGGCCGATTTCAAAAAGACGGGGCGGCTCGGGTGCAGCACGTGCTATCTCACTTTCTCAGAGGGACTCAACACACTCTTGAAAGCCATGCACAAAGGCACCGAGCACGTTGGCAAGCTGCCGCAGCATGCGCATCGCACCATCGAATTGAGCGATCGCATGCGCACGCTCACGGAGAGCCTGCAAAAGGCCGTGGCCGAAGAAAACTATGAAACCGCAGCCAGCCTGCGCGACCAGATCAAGCAACTGGAACACGAGATGGCGAGCTAACGAGACGATGAAATTTTCCAATGTCATGTCCACGGCGGGGGAGTGGCTGCGCGGTGAAGGACCGCATCATCAGATCGTCATCAGCAGCCGGGTCCGGCTGGCGCGTAATCTGCGCAACCGGCCTTTCCCGGGCTGGGGCAAAAAACCGGCGCGCATCGAAGTCCTCGAGTTGATTCGCCCGCGGGTGGAGGAGCTCCCGGACATGCAGGATTCATTTTCCGAACTGCTGCAGGATCTTTCCGCCCTGGAAAAACAGGTCCTGGTGGAGCGCCATTTGATCAGCCGCGAGCACGCCGCCAAGGCCGCGGGCAGCGCCGTGGTCATGAATCGCCGGCAAACACTCAGCATCATGATCAATGAAGAGGATCATCTGCGCATGCAATCGATTCGCTCGGGCCTGCAGTTGAAGCAGGCCTTTAAACTGGTCGATAAAGTCGACAGCGCCCTGGAGAGCAAGCTGGACTTTGCCTACGATCAAAAACTCGGATATCTCACGGCCTGCCCGACGAATGTCGGGACGGGCATGCGCGCCTCGGCCATGCTCCATCTGCCGGGGCTCGTTCTCAGCGAGCTGATCAACCAGGTCATTCAGGCGGTCAGCAAAATCGGGCTGGCCGTGCGCGGTTTGTACGGCGAGGGCACGGAAGCCATGGGGAATCTCTTTCAGATTTCCAATCAAACGACTCTCGGGGAAAAGGAAGACGAAATCATCGCCCGCCTCAGCAAGGTCATTGAGACGATCATTGATAAGGAGCACGACGCCCGCCAGGTTTTGATCCAGAAAAGATCAAACACGCTGTGGGATCAAATTGGCCGCGCTTACGGTGTGCTGACTTACGCGCATGCCATGACCTCGAAGGAAGCGCTCAATCTTCTGTCCATCATCAAGCTCGGGGTCGACCTGGGCGCGTTCCCGGAGGATCGTCGTCTGCCCATTGATGAACTGTTCATCGACACGCAGCCGGCCCATTTGCAAAAAAGCTCCCAGCAGAAGCTCAATGCCGAAGAACGGGATCATTTGCGCGCGCAAATCATCCGCGAGCGTTTGAAAGTGTTCCCTAAACCTGATATTAGTAAACTGGTGAGAGAATCGGGCAACGGTGCCTCCGCCTCGCCATCCCACGATGAATAATTTTACACCCCGCGCTCAGCAGGTGCTGGCGCTTGCTCGCAAGGAAGCCGACCGGTTCAACCATAACTACGTCGGCACCGAACATCTGCTGCTTGGCCTGATCAAGCTTGGCCAGGGCGTGGCCGTTAATGTCCTGCAAAAAATGGGGCTCGACCTCGAGACCGTGCGCATGGAAGTGGAAAAGCAGGTCGGCTCGGGTCCCGAGACCAAGATGGTCGGGAACATCCCCTATACTCCGCGGGTGAAGAAAGTGCTGGCCCTGGCGGGCAAGGAAGCCAAGGCCTTGAACCATTCTTATGTCGGCACCGAGCACATTTTGCTGGGGCTGCTGCGCGAGGGCGAGGGCGTGGCCGCGCGCGTGCTCAAGAGTTTGGAAGTCGATATCGAGCGCACCCGCAATGAGATTCTGAAGGAGCTGGATCCCAACTTCACGCCGCCGGAAGTGGAAGCGGAGCCCGGTGAGCCAAGTTCCAAGAAGGACGTGAAGACGCCGGCCCTGCGCGCCTTTGGCCGGGACCTGACCGAACTGGCCAAGAAAGGCGAACTCGATCCCGTGATTGGCCGGAAGAACGAAATCGAGCGCGTCATCCAGGTGCTCTGCCGTCGCACAAAAAATAATCCCGTGCTCATCGGCGAAGCCGGCGTCGGAAAAACCGCGATCGCCGAAGGCCTGGCGCAGGAGATCGCCAGCGGCAACGTGCCGGAATTGTTGCGCGACAAGCGCGTCATTACTCTCGACCTGGCCCTGATGGTGGCGGGCACCAAGTATCGCGGACAGTTCGAAGAGCGCATCAAGGCGGTCATGGATGAGATCCGCCGGTCCAAGAATGTCATTCTCTTTATCGACGAGCTGCACACCATTGTGGGAGCCGGCTCGGC
>DASXIK010000276.1:0-7999 GCA_036498025.1 Chthoniobacterales bacterium | reverse complement strand
CCTGGAAGCAGATGCTTACGCTAACTGGGCGGGCGCGCGGCTGCCCACCGAGTTTGAATGGGAACACGCCGCCAGCCTTCTGCCGATGGAAGGCAATTTCGTGGAAGACAAAGCATTTCATCCGCTGCCGGCGGGCCACGGCCCCAAGTACCTTGCCCAAATGTTCGGCGATGTCTGGGAATGGACGCGCAGCTGCTACTCGCCCTACCCCGGATACCGCGCCGCCACGGGCGCACTCGGCGAGTACAACGGCAAGTTCATGTGCAATCAATATGTGCTGCGCGGAGGATCCTGCGCCACCTCGCGCACCCATATCCGGCGGACTTATCGCAATTTCTTTCAACCGGAAAAACGCTGGCAATTCACCGGCATCCGTCTCGCCCGGGATCTCTCATGAACCACGAGTCAGGCCAGGCCGCGGTTCTTGATCTGGAACCGGGAAGATCTGAGTTCCTCCAGGAGGTCCTCGCCGGATTATCGAGTCTGCCGCGCACTCTGCCTTGCAAATTCTTTTACGATGAGGCGGGCGCCGCTCTGTTTCAGCGAATCTGCGAATTGCCCGAGTACTATATCACCCGGACGGAACTGCAGATTCTGCAAACGCATGGGCCGGAGATGGCCGCGCATCTGGGCGCAGGCATTGCGTTGATCGGCCTGGGCACGGGTGCCGGCACCAAGACCCGAATCCTTCTGGAACAATTGCGCGACCCGGCGGTCTATGTGCCGGTAGACATCTCCAGCGGACAACTGGCGCAATCGACGGCCTTGTTCCGTCAGCTCTTTCCAAGTCTGGAAGTTTTGGCGGTATGCGCGGATTACCTGCAGCCGTTTCCTCTGCCCGCCGCAATGCGCCGAGCCACCCGCAGAGTGGTTTACTTTCCCGGATCGACCATCGGCAATTTCGAGCCGGATTTGGCGCGGGATTTCCTCCGCCGGGTCGCCCTTCTTTCGCAGGCGGGAGGTGGATTGCTCATCGGCGTCGACCTGCAAAAGAATCATGGAGTGCTGGAGCGCGCGTATAACGACAGCCAGGGCGTAACAGCCGAGTTCAATCTGAATTTGCTGGCCCGCATCAACCGCGAATTGCATGCCGATTTCAATCTGCCCGCGTGGCAACACCGGGCCATTTACAATTCTGCCGCCGGCCGCATCGAAATGAACCTCATCAGCGCACGGGATCAGTCTGTTCGCCTGGGCGAGCGGCGTTTCACTTTCGAGGCTGGAGAGAGGATCATTACGGAATTTTCCTGCAAATACACCCCGGACGGCTTTGCCCAGCTGGCCCAAGCCGCCGGTTTTAAGCTCGATAAAGTCTGGACGGATGCCGAAAGTCTTTTCGGTGTCTTCTACTTTACTCTTCCAGCCTAACGAAATCATGGCCGCCGTGCGGCCGGACCCGCCAGGTTGCGGGCCTTTCGCCCCATGAACGCGCTCGTTCGTCTTTCCGAGGTCAGCAAGCGCTACGCCGGCGCCTCCGCCCTGCAGCCGACCAGCCTGTCGGTCGAGCAGGGCAAAACCACCGTCCTCATCGGGCCAAGTGGCTGCGGAAAATCGACTCTCCTGCGTTTGCTCATCGGATTGATTGAGCCGGATACCGGCGAAATCGATTTTGCCGGACAGACAGTGACCCCGGCGAGCATCCCCCATCTCCGGCGGCGCGTCGGTTACGTCATCCAGGAAGGCGGATTGTTTCCCCACCTGACCGCCCGCGGCAACGTGGAGCTCATGGCCCGGCATTTGCGCAGGCCGGCCCCGGAATTCCAGGCACGGCTCAAGGAGCTGTGCGCCCTGACACGATTTCCCGAGAATGCACTGGAGCGTTATCCGGTCGAGCTTTCGGGCGGGCAGCGTCAACGGGTCAGCCTGATGCGCGCGCTCATGCTCTCGCCGGAGTTGCTTCTGCTCGACGAGCCGTTAGGCGCGCTCGATCCGCTGGTGCGCGCGGCTCTGCAGAAGGATTTAAAGGAGATTTTCGCCCGCCTCGGACAGACGGCGCTCCTGGTTACTCATGATCTTGCCGAGGCCGGCTACTTTGCCAATACCATCGTGCTGATGAACGAGGGACGCATCGTGCAGCAGGGATCGATGGACGATCTGCGGGACCGGCCGGCCTCCTCCTTTGTCACTGAGTTCATCAACGCACAGCGCACCCTCGCTTTCGCATGAGTCTTCACTTGAGCGTTTCAGATCAGGGAACACGGCGGCAGAGCGCCGTGGCTACAGGAAGAAAGAGCGCTGTAGCCGCCCCGCTCTGCCTGCCGCGCCGTAGCCAGGCGATGGCGGGCCGGGGCGTGGCCCTGTGCATATTCGCCGCAACGCTGGCCGTTTCCGCCCACGCGCAAACCGTCATCATCGGCTCCAAAAAATTCACCGAATCCTACGTGCTCGGAGAAATCGCCCGGCACGCCTTGGCCGATGCCGGCGTCACCGTCGAGCAGAAACAGGGCATGGGCGGGACGATTATCTTATGGGAAGCTCTGAGCGCCGGGCAGATTCAGGTTTATCCGGAATATACCGGAACCATCGGCCAGGAAATCCTCAAGGACCCGACCATCGATTCCCCGGAAAAAATGCGCGAGCGCCTGGCCAAATTCGGCGTGGCCATGACGGCGCCGCTCGGATTCAACAACACCTATGCGCTGGTCATGCGCCGCAGTGAAGCGCAGCGGTTAGGCATTCGCGGCATTGGCGATCTGCGGCAGCATCCGGAACTGAAGTTTGGATTGACCCATGAGTTCCTCGATCGGCAGGACGGCTGGCGGCCGCTTAGCGAACGCTACGGTTTATCGTCAACCAACGTCAGCGGAATCGACCACGGCCTCGGCTATGGCGCGCTGGCGAACGGCTCCATCGACGTAAAGGATGCCTACTCAACCGATGCCAAGATCGCGCAATACGATCTCATCGCCTTGCAGGATGACCTTGCGTTCTTTCCGCGCTACCAGGCGGTCTTCCTGTATAAGCAATCGCTCCCGCCCGCGGCCATCGACGTCCTGCGCAAAATGGAAGGGCGCATCGACGAAAATCTCATGATCCGGCTCAACGCGAAGGCGGAACGCACCAAGGATTACGCGCTGGCCGCCAACTTGTTTTTCCAGGATGCGGGCGGCGGCGCGGGCCCAGCGCTGGGCGAATCATTTCCGCATCAATTAGCCCGCTGGACTTCGCGCCATCTCGAGCTGGCCGGATTCTCCCTTCTCCTCGCCGTCATGGTCGGCGTGCCTCTGGGAGTGTTGGCCAGCCGCGGCGGCGTTCTCGGACATCTCATTCTCGGCTTCGCCGCAACAGTGCAAACCATTCCCTCTCTCGCCCTGCTGGCTCTGCTTGTGCCCCTGCCCTTTTTTGGCATCAGCCCCCGCACTGCCATCGCCGCGCTTTTTCTTTACGGGTTGCTGCCCATCGTGCGCAACACCGCCACGGGATTGCAGGATATCCCCCGGCCAATCCGCGATTCGGCCATCGCCCTCGGGCTCGAGCCAGCGGCGCAGTTGCGCAAAATTTACTTGCCGATGGCTTCCCGTTCGATTCTTGCCGGAATCAAGACCAGCGCCGTCATCAATATCGGAACGGCCACGCTGGCGGCCTTGATCGGAGCAGGCGGCTTGGGCGAGCCTATTCTCAGCGGCTTGAACTTGAATGATCATGTCACCATCCTGAAAGGCGCCGTCCCGGCGGCACTGCTCGCCCTCCTCGTGCAATGGTCTTTCGATCTGCTCGATCGCGTTTTGATCCCACGAGGTTTGCGGTTGTAAAAGGGAGGCGTTGGCCGACCAACTCACCGGCTTCCATCAACCAGGGCTCGACATCGGATATATGATGAGCGGCATGGCCTTCACCTCCATCAATCCCGCGACCGGCGAGAAGCTCAAAGAGTTTCCTCTTCATGACGAAATGGAAATCGAAAGTCGTCTGAAGCTGGCCGAGCAGGCCTTCCGGCGCCACCAGCACCGGTCGTTCGACGAGCGAGCTCAGCTGATGATGGCCGCCGCTTCCCTCCTGAATACGGACAAGGAAAAATTTGCCCGCATCATTACTCTGGAGATGGGCAAGGTTTTGCGCGCCGCTTTCGATGAAGTGGAAAAATGCTCGCGCGCCTGCCGATTCTACGCGGAGAACACCGAGCGTTTTCTGGGCGACAAAATCGCCCAGACTCAGGCCGCGCGCAGCTTCGTCCGTTACCAGCCGCTGGGGCCTGTTCTGGCCATCATGCCCTGGAATTTTCCTTTCTGGCAGGTGTTCCGTTTTGCCGCGCCAGCCCTTATGAGCGGCAATGTCGGCCTGCTCAAGCACGCCCCCAACGTTCCGCAATGCGCCCTGGCCATCGAAGAGATTTTTTGTCGCGCCGGATTCGAGGAGGGAATTTTTCAAACACTTTTCATCGAGCCAGGCCGAGCCGAAAAGTTGATTAGCGATCCGCGGATCAAGGCGGTGACCCTGACCGGAAGCGACCGCGCAGGCAGCACCGTCGGCAGCGCGGCGGGGCGCGAAATCAAACGCTGCGTGCTTGAGCTCGGCGGAAACGATCCGTTCATCATCACGCCGAGCGCGAATTTTGATGAAGCGGTGGCCGCAGCGGTCAAATCGCGCACCCTGAACACGGGTCAATCCTGCATCGCCGCCAAGCGGTTCTTCGTTGCCGACAAAATTTACGACACCTTCCTGCATCGATTTGTCGAGGGAATGTGCGCATTAAAGGTAGGCGATCCCCTGGATGAATCCACCGATCTCGGCCCGCTGGCCTCCGCGCAAATCCGGGATGGAGTGCACCAGCAGGTCCAGAAATCGATCGCCGCGGGCGCGAAACTACGGACCGGCGGAAATCGCGTGCACGGTCCGGGATTTTTCTACGAGCCCACCGTCCTGACGGACATTCCTCCGGACTCACCCGCTTACCGCGAGGAGATTTTCGGGCCGGTCGCTTCCGCCTTTCGAGTGCGCGATAACGAGGAAGCCATTAACCTGGCTAACGACAGTGTCTACGGACTGGGCGCGAGCGTTTGGACGAACGACACGGAGGAACAGGAACTCTTCGCCTCGCAACTCGATGTCGGCATGGTCTTCATCAACGGAATCGTCGCTTCCGATCCGCGGCTGCCCTTTGGCGGCGTCAAACGATCCGGTTTCGGCCGCGAACTCGGTGCTCTCGGCATTCACGAGTTCATGAATGCCAAGACCATCTGGGTGACGTGACCTGCTCTGATCTGACATGGTAGGGACGCCGCGCTGCGGCGTCCACTCCGCGGATGTGCCACCCGCCAAGGGATAATTTGCTCCGCCGATCCCGCGCGCGGAGTGGACGGCGCAGCGCGCCGTTCCTACCACCGCTTACTTGGTGGAGAACTGGTCCTCTTTGTTCTTGAACAGAATGTTAAACGTAGTGAGCGATCCGTAACAGCGGGTGATGTACTGCTGCATGTCGAATTTCTCCGCTTCCGTCAGCTTCTCGCTCGAGTTCACCTTTTGCTCAAGCACGCGCAGATTATTGCGAATCATGACGATCTTGTGAAAGAAGGTTTCCAGCGGCACATCCTTGGCCTGCAGGGAGGAATCGCCCGGCTGCAGGACCATTGTACCACTTTGCCAGCGGCTGCCCAGGCCCTCCACAATCGTATCCGGTTTTTCCAGCCCAAGCGCGTCGACCACTGCCTGTGTGGTTTGGCGAATGAGCACATCCAGGGGCACTTGCAGCTCCTGCAAAACGGCGGTGGTTTCCGCCGCCGTCAGATCGCTTGATTCCGGCGCGATGGTGCGCTGTTGATCGTCGAAAATAATTTCCGCGGTGTGTTCCGTCAGAGATTTCACCGCGCCCACGCCATAGCTCGGGTGGCGCACCTTCATTCCAATGTGCAAAGCCTGAATCGACATTCCCATAAGGAACCAACGTCCGGAACAGAGCGTCTCCTCGCAAGTCGGAAGTCGCAATTTTTGCATTGTGCGAATGAGGTGAGCGGCGCATTCTCGGCCCCCGTTTCATGACGTCCGGCGATTCATCCACCGCTCCTCTTCGGCGGCGCTATCCCCCAGGTTTTCGCGCCCGGCGCGGTCTCAACTGGATGATCCTCGGCGCCATGTATGCGTCCTTTTACATGCTGCGCTATAACTTTCGCTTTGCCGCGGATGGCATGGAGAGGGATTTCGGGTTCAGCCACGCCGGGATCGCCTCCATTCTGAGCGCCTCCTATCTGGCTTACGGCACAGGCCAGCTGATCAACGGTCTCTTCTGTGATCGCATCGGCGGACGCGCTTCCATGCTGATCGGCGCGTGCGGCACGATCACGGTGAACCTGATTTTTGGGTTCGCCTCCTTCAGTGGCACCATCGGCACCTTTGCCCTGATCTGGTTAATGAACGGGTATCTTCAATCTTTCGGCGCGCCCGGAATGGTGAAGATCAACGCCGCGTGGTTCAATCGCGATGAACGCGGAACCTTTGCCGGCATTTTCGGGCTGATGATTCAGCTCGGGCAAGTGGCCATCGGCGTCCTTTCGCTGTTCATCCTCGCTGGCTTCACCGTCGGCAGCCTGGTGGTTCGCCCTAACGACTGGCGCTGGCTTTTCCGCATCCCGCCCATTGTGACCGCGGTCATGGCCGTGCTGGTGGCTTTTATCCCAAGAGAAACCCCCGAGCAGGCTGGCTATCCCGACTGCATCAAGGACGAGAGCGACGTGGGCGGGACCCACTCGAACGAGGTGCGCGTGGGCATGAAAGAAAGTTTCCTGACAATTTTTCGGCACCCTTTGGTTTGGTATTATGCCATCGCCTACGCCTGCACCGGCGTGGTGCGACAGAGTTCAGACCAATTTGCCGTTCTTTTCTTCACCAAACATCTGCATTTCAGTTCCGCCGCTCTCCCGGCGTCCGTCCGCATCACTCTCGCCTACATTGTGCCGTTGATCGCGGTAGCGGGTTCATTCATTTCCGGGATCGTTTCCGACAAGGCCTTCGCGGGGCGTCGCTCGCCCGTCGCCATGGCCCTCTACTTTATGACAGCAGTGGTCTGCGCTATCGCGGCCATCGCTCTCCTGCTCGGATTCATGCAGCCCACCGGGCTCGGCGTTTTTCTCAGCTGCCTTTTCCTCATTCTCACCGCCTTCAGCGTGAACGCCACCCACTCTCTGGTGGGCACGGCCGCGCCCATGGATATCGGCGGTCGCAAAATGGCAGGCTTCGCTTCCGGGGTGATCGATTCGTTTCAATACTTCGGCCCCGCGCTGATTTTGCCTCTGGCTGGCTGGTTGATCGATCGTTATGGCTGGGTGACGTGGTACCCCGGGATGATCCTGTTCGGGGTGATCGGAGGATGCGCCATGCTTCTCGTCATGCGCAAACAACGTCTGATGCCGGCGATTCCAGGCTAACGAGTTGTTCTACGAAAACAAAGTGAGTTGATCGACCGGGCGCCGAAACGCCGCCGTGGAAAGCGAGGGCCGCTCCCCGAATCCGGCGCGACGACAGGCCACGGCGAACAGCGAGCGCACCTGTTCGGCGAAAATCCCCTCGCCCTTCATGCGCGCACCAAATCGCGAGTCGTTCAGGCGTTCCCCGCCGCGCATGTCGCGGATGCGACCGAGCACCTTGTCTTTCCTGTCAGGAAAATGCTCCTCCAGCCAGTGTTCAAACATCGGCGCAATCGCCCATGGCAAACGCACCACGGTGTAGCCGGCGAATTGCGCTCCCGCCTCCGCGCAAGCCTGCACAATTTTGGGGATCTCATGATCGTTCAGGCCGGGAATGATCGGCGCGGCCATGACCCCCACGGGAATTCCGGCGGCTCTCAGCCGGGCCACAGTTTCCAGACGCGCCGCCGGCGAGGATGTCCGCGGCTCCAGGACACGCTGCAAATCCACGTCGAGCGAAGTCACGGAAATGTTTGTGGCGACCGCGTGATGGGCGGACAACTCGCGCAGGATATCGATATCGCGAGTAATCAGACGGTTCTTGGTGATCATGGCCACCGGGTTGCGAAACCGGGCGAGCACTTCGAGGCAGCGCCGGGTGA